>NZ_JAEILC010000055.1:78524-85421 GCF_016307435.1 Pseudomonas sp. S4_EA_1b
TGATTCAGCCAGGCTTGCCAACCGCCTTGGGGCACCAGTTCGATGCGGTTGCCGCCGGGTGGGACTTCGACCTTGAGGTCGTGCTCCACACTCAGCGTAAAGTTGAAGGTAAGGACGTTATCGTTGGGCATCATGACGTCGCCCATATCGAAATCCATCCCCGGCCCCACCGTATAGGTCAGGCTGCCTACGTAATCGCCCGAGGACATGCTCAGCGGATTCGGCGTGCGCAGCTCATAACCCAGGTACAGTGACGTGTAGCGCAAGTTCGGCACCCGGAACAACGCCTGTTTGACACAGGTTCCATCTCCTTCCGGGATTCGCCAAAAATACGATGAGCCCGTCGAAGTGACTGTTTGAGTTCCGCTGGTTTGCCTGCACGGCAGAGCATCCCTGGCCCACCAGCCGCCGCGCCACATCAAGTTATGCCCAGCGGCGCCCCCAGTCCCGGTCATTTGCGAGACATTACCGCCCAGCTCATGCCATCCACCCAAGCCACCAATACGCATGTCCAGCGTTTGCTGCTCGCCGGTCCTGACATGCGTGACCTGCACTGAGCGAAACTGCGAGGGCACTCTGAACATGGCGCCTTGGCGCATTTCATTGTTGGCGGCGATGGGCCCATTGGCACTGAAGCTCAAGGGCGATAGCAAACTGGCCAAACCCCATGTTTCACAAAACGCCGGTTGCCACAGACAATGCCCCAAGTTCGGTGAGGTGTTGACGAACTTGTTCACCATAGGGTTCGCCGGGTCGGGTTTGAACACTGCCGTCACTTCCAGTACGCCCGCGAAAGACAAGGGCGTTGCAACCCCCAGTACCAATGCGATTGCCACACGCTGGATGCGTTTGAGCCCTGCTCTGCACAAAATCACACCGTTAACCCGCTTTGCCACTGCCATTGAAGGCCTCCGCTAACGTATCCGCGGTGCAGCGCAAGTCGCCGATCATCAGCACGTTGCTTTCCTCACGGGCCTTGGAAGGATCGAGTCGGAACTGGCAGAGCAACTGGTTGTTGCGCCGCACTTCGAGGGTTGGCGAGCTGGCGTTCATCTCAAGCGAGAAGAAGCCGTCGACTTCGCTGACGCCACGGGTGGCGTGGTTGATCACATGCAGGCCCTTGAGCGGCTTGCCCTGAGGGTCGACCAGGCGCCCGAGCACGGTGACGGTCTGCATCACGCTGATCTTGCGGTAATCCACCCCGCCCTTGTTCAGGTGGTAGCGGGTGCGTTGCGGCTGGATCGAGGCCGACGGCGCATGGTTGCCCTCGAAGTCGAAGCTGACCGAGCTGCCTTTGTAGGCCGCCACCGGAATGAAGTTACGCCCCGGCCGCAACGCTGTGCTGCCGCCGCTCATGTCATCGGCGCGCAGGGCGATGTCATCCACGTCGGTTTCCACGTCCACGATCAAGCCGGAACCCGACCCGTGGTACTGGCTGGTGAGCACCATTTCCCGCTGCCCCATGGCGAAGGTGCTGTCCAGGTTCAGGCCGCCGGACAGTTCGTTGTTGAACGAAGAACGCTGGACGAAGCCGTCACCGGTAACCACATCGTTCTGGAAACTGGCCATGCCGGACAGACCGACGCCGTAAGTGTCGGTGATCGCGGTCGCCGACACGCTTTGCAGGACGTGATCCTTGAGGTCTTTGCGGTAGGTCAGCGAGGCGTTGTTGTCGCGAGTGCCGTCACGGGCGGTACGGGTGCCGATGCTGGCGGACCATTGCTCGCCCGGCGCACCGAGGGCCAGGCTGACACTCAGGTCGACGCCACGGTTGCGCCGGTCGCCGGTGCTGGCGGTCGCCGGGCGGTCGAACACCGACAACCGCCAGTTGGCGTCGTTGCCGAACAGGTGGGTGCGCTCGGTCCAGCCCAAGTCCAAGCCCAAACCATCGGTATTGCCTTGGCTATAAGACACGCGGCCATTGATCGAACGCAGGTTGCTGAGCCGGTGGTTGAGGGACAGCGATGCGTTGCTGGTCTGGCCGACGAACACATCGCGCTGGCGGATGCGCGTGCCGTCGGGCAGGGTTTCGTAGGTGTTGCGGGTGTCGAGCCAGCTACGGGTGTAGTTGAACACCACCGTGCCGGCACCGTAGTTGTAGAGGGCGTTGAAGTCGGCGCCGGTGCCGTATTTCTCGGTCTGGTACAGGTTGGCATACAGGCTGGCGTAGTTGGCCAGGGTCCAATCGATGGAGGTGCCGTACTGCATGTTGTCCTTGACCTGGCGCCCGGACACGCCCAGCACCACACGCGGGTGTGCCAGGTAATTCAGCGAGACCCCGGCGGTCGGATCGCCGCTGGTCTGCTCTTCGTAGTTGCTCAGCAGTTTGCTTTCCCGGCCCGCAAACAGGTTGTAGCGCCAGCGCTCGTCAAGGTTGCGCCAGTTGTTGGGTTTGTAGACCAACTCTTGTGTGGTGCTGGTGATCTGGCCGTCTTCGATCAGGCGCACTTCCACTTCATAAATGCCGCCCGGCAAGGCACGGGTGTCCAGACTCTGCAAACCGCTGCCGACGGCCTGGGTGTTGATCAGCAGGCCATTGCGGTAAATCTCCACCGATGCCTGGCGGCTGGCGGTGACGTAAATCGGATACACGGCAGGCTTGGGGTTGTTGATCATCAGGCTGTCGGAGCTGCCGTACATCACCCCGATGGCGGTGTCCGGGCTCGCGCCGAAGGAGCGCAGTTGGCGGGTCAAACCTTCGGAGTTGGGGGTGAAGTAGCCCAAACGCAGGAAATTGCCTTGCAGCTCGCGCTGGGTGTAGAGCGAATAAACGGCGTGGTTGAGGTCCTGGTCGTCCGGCCCGCCCAGCCGCGACAACTGCATGTTCAGGGTCTGGCTCCACAGGCCCAGGCTGCTGCTGGCATCCAGGCCGAAGCGCCCGCCCAGGTCCTGGCCTTCACCGCCACTGAGGTTCAGTTGGTTACGTACGATCAGGCCGGTGCTGCCGCCGGTGGGCAGGAAGTAGTAACGCTCTTCGTCGGCGTCACGTTCGGCGTCCTCGGTCAGCAGGGAAACCTTGGAACCTTCCAGGTTGTAGTGCACCGCCAGGAGTTTTTCCGGGCAGTTACTTTCGCAGCTTCCCAGTTTCACGCCTTGTTTCAGATAGTCGGCCCAGCGATCGCGCTCGTCGTCCTTGATCACGCTGCCGTCGTGGTCGGTGAATTCGAGCAAGGTCAGGCGGTCATCCCGCGATAGCACCACCATCGCTTCAGAAACAAACTCCTGATCGAGTTCAACCCTGACCGCCAGAGGCACATCAAAAAAATGCTCTTCAAAGTCTGCCGGCAAACCCTTGGCCTGGGAGAGCAAACTACGGGGTGTGGTGCCGTTGGCGGGATCTGCCGCCAACGCGCCCGCACAAAACAACAGGGCGAGCGCTGCCGCGATGGGAGTCATCGGGAACATGAACGGAATACTCTGATTTTCGAACTGCAATAAGGGAACCGATCAACCGACATGACTGCCTGCCGATCGGTATCACTACCCAATAAGCCGACGCTTATTGATCAGCGGGCCTGCCTCACTGAGTGACGCGAGGCTCGTGATCGAACACGATGGTGTAGTTGGTGGTGAAGAGCCCGGAAACACCATCAGCCGGCTTGGCCGCGGCAATCACCAGATCAGCCTGAGTACCCGGCGTGGAGCTGGCGTCATCGACCACTTCCAGCGGCGAGCCGGTCAGCACCACACCGTTGAAGGTGTTGGTCAGAGCGATGGCGTCGGTGCCGTTGCTCAACGAAGCAGGACCACCTTCGATGTAGGCTTTGATGGAGCCTTCGGTGTTTTTCACGTCGTAGGTCGCGCGCAAGGAACTCAGCTCACCGGACACGGTGTTGTAGTTCATGACTTCGTCACGACCGAAGTTCGGGTCACGCGGCTGAACGTGGAACTGTTTAGTCGGGATCGAGGCTTTGATGTTGATGACGCTGGACGCTTCACCGACAGCGAACACACTGGACGAACCGAAAGCCAGGGCAATCAGTGGCAGTACGAAAGCGGTTTTTTTAAGCATTTTGAGTACCTGTTATCGCATTAAGAGCGTTAGTTGAAAAACTCAGTTTCGTGCGTGGCACAACCCGGAAAAACCGAGTCCTGCGACGCACGTAAATAGTCCCTCGAAACGCCTTTTCGCGAAGCCAGTACTTTCGTTTAAAGCAGTAGTTAATCACGACACGACAAGACAGAAGAAAACCTTGATATTCAATATGATGGATATTAACTGTAAGCCGCTTATTACATCACTTAATGCAGTGTACTACTTGCATTAACAATTCAACTGTAAGACGAATACTACATGCCGTACAGGGCCTGATTGTTATCTGATTTAGAGTAATAACTCCAACTAACAAGTTAGTACCTGACACTTGAAAACGCTACTTATTTGCTGAGTAAAACAGCCGATCAGCCGCCGTTGCAGACCCAGTGCAGCCCCGCTCGCAAGGGCTTGCGCGCGCCGATACCGTTCGTCAGAGGTTTTTGCATGACTCATAAGATATATCTTACGTTGTATCTAAATGAGACAGGAGAGCATGACCATGAGAGACCCTCATCACCACCGAGACCACGGTGACAGCCGCGACGGCTTCGACAAACGCCCCGGCCGCGAACGCGGCGGGCGCGGCCCACGGGTGTTTGCGCCGGGAGATTTGAAATTGCTGCTGCCGGCGCTGATCGCCGAACAGCCGTGCCATGGCTACGATTTGATCCGCCGCATCGAAACCTTGTTCGACGGCGCCTACACCCCCAGCCCTGGGGTGATCTACCCCACGCTGACGTTCCTGGAAGAGAGCGAGTTGATCGCCGGCGACAGCGAAGGTGGAAAAAAACGCTACACCATCACCGACGCCGGTCGTCTCTTCTTAAGAGAACAGGCGGTTGCCCTCGATGGCATTCGTTTGCGCATGGACGTAAGCAAACGCTCGTTGCGCGGCCACGACCGCCCGCCGGAAATCCACGAGGCAGTGCACAACCTGCGCCATGCCTTGCATTCGCACCACGGGCGCTGGAGCCCGGAAGAAATCGTACGGGTCGCCGCGCTGCTCAACGGCACCGCCCAAGCCATCGCTGACGGGAAAGCTCAATGAATAAGCCAGGTATCCACCGCGTCACCCACGAGATCAAGCGCCGCCGCCTCGACGTGCTGCGCGTGGTCGACATCACCCCACGCATGCGCCGCATCACCTTGGGCGGGCCGGAACTGGCGGGCTTTATCAGCCTGGGCAGCGACGACCACATCAAGCTGCTGTTCCCACGCAACGCGGCCGAACAGGCCGCGCTGGACAGCCCGACGTTCAACATCAAGGGCGACGGCCCGCAACCGGCCATGCGCGACTACACCCCGCGCCGTTATGACGCGCAACGCGGCGAACTGGACATCGACTTCGTGCTGCACGGCGATGGCCCCGCCTCCACTTGGGCCGCACAGGCTACGCCCGGCCAGCACCTGCACATCGGCGGGCCACGGGGTTCGATGATCGTGCCGGACATGTTCGACAGCTACCTGTTGATCGGCGACGAAACCGCGCTGCCGGCCATCGGCCGACGCCTGGAAGAACTGCCCGCCGGGCGCAAGGTATTGGCTGTGATCGAAATCGCCGATGCGGCGGAACGCCAGACGCTGCACAGCGACGCCGATGTCGAGGTGATCTGGGTGCTGCGCGGCCAGGATGACCTGCTGGAAACCGTGCAAAACCTGACATTGCCCCAGGGCTCGCTGTACTGTTTTGTGGCGACCGAGACCCAATTGGCGCGGCGGGTGCGCCGGGTGTTGCTCGATACGCATCGGGTTAACGAGGAATACCTCAAGGCCGTTGGCTACTGGCGCGCTGACGGCAGCGAAGAGGCATAACTCATCGCTCCAGCAGGATGAAGCCCCAATCCTGATAGCAGCATGTCAGCCGACGATGAAGCGGCTGACATGCCCGCATCAGCGCGATGGCGCTCGCAAAGACTTGTCCATCCCCACCACCAACAACGCAATCAGCACAAAACCCGCCAGAATGCCGCCGGCATTCACGAACACCTGTGGATAACCCAGGGTGCTCACATCGATGAACGGGTACTGATACTGCCCGAGCAAATCCCCCCGCAACAGCGCGTAGCCGAAGTACACCAGCGGGTAAATCACCCACAGGCCGATATGGGTTAAACGCAACTGCCCCTTGGGCACGCAACGCCACCAATACAGCGCAAACAGCACGGGCATAACGTCGTGCAGCAATTCATCGGCAATGAATTGAAAACCTTCGGGCTGCCACAAATGTCGCAGCAACAGGTTGTAAGCCACGCCCACCACCACAATGCTCACCGCGATGCCGCTACTCACCGCCGGCGCGAGAAAAAACCGCTGCGCCGCCGACGGGCGTTTGACCAGGGCATAACTGAGCACCACCGCCGCCAGGGTGTTGGTCAACACAGTGAAGAAACTGAAAAAGTTGATCAGCCCGCCCATCAGGCTGGCGCCGGCCTCCCAGCGCGAATAGAAAATCAGGTACTGCTGAATCGCCAGGCCCACCCAACCGGCCAGTGCCGCTGCTGCCACATACCGCTTCATGGGATCAATCCAACGGTCGTTTGGTGCGCATCAGCTTCACGTACAACCCTTCGACTTTTTCCCGCGCCCACGGGGTTTTGCGCAGGAAGGTCAGGCTCGACTTGATACTCGGGTCGCTCTTGAAGCAGCGGATATCAATGCGCTCGGCCAGGCCTTGCCATTCGTAATGTTCCACCAGCGTAGTAAGGATGTGTTGCAGGGTGACGCCGTGGAGCGGGTCATTGCTTGTCGCGGTCATGCCAGGCCTATGAAAAAAGGGGGTCGGAAAGGTGCACACCTTATCACCCCGTCAGACCAGGTAAAAAAGTTCCCGTTCCCAGCGAAAAAGAGATGTTATATTGTAA
>NZ_JAEILC010000056.1:0-76363 GCF_016307435.1 Pseudomonas sp. S4_EA_1b
ACATGAATGCTGCCGCGCTCTTCAACCCAGAGTTCGGTATAAGACATAGGGGCAGCACCGTACCGGAAAGGTCAGGTGTTGCACTCAGTTTTTGCCGCCGCCCTATGTATCTCTCGCTCAGTTGGGCTGGATCTGACAAAAGGAGCCCATGAATGAACCTGATCCGATTTTTAGTCCTTCTCTTCGTGTTCATCTGCATGCTGGTCGGATGCACTATCGTCATCGCGCTATTGGTACTTGCCATACGGTTCTGGCCTGTCCTGCTGATCCTGATTTTGACTCTCGCTCTATTCAACTGGCTGCTCAGCCGAATCGGAATCCAAGTGAAGTCCTGACGCAAAACCTCCAATGCACCTCAAAAGTTATCCCTGCATGATCACACGATGCTTGATCTGCAACTCATTCGAAGTATTGACCAGAGAAACAGCCGAAACCCTGATACGCACCTTAGGAGTGTTGAACAGCTTTACTTAACGAATTCAGCGCGCATCTTTCGAAGCGAAGACACCACCCTCTGATCCACTGTGAGAGTACCCTATAACTCATTCAGGAAGGACTATCCGAGATTGGCATATCGAAAAAAGACACCACCGACTTCACTCGTGACGTCCATTGCTTTCATTTCTTAGGCAACGATTACCTTTGCCTACGCTGCGGAGCGAAATACGATAGCCGCTACCAGCGTCATAATGGCCACCCTCTCCACGACAATTGAGTCGTGGAGAGGGTGGCCATATTATTTTTTGCGATTTTAATCAGCTGGTTTGCCCCGGACCAAAAACGCCCAAAGGACTAATCAACCCTAAAAACAGAAACCTACTCGCCTTGGCCACTGTCATAATTCTTTCTCAATATGCCCGCGCAACTTCCGCATATCCGTAATAAGTTAGCAAATTAAATTCAACGCTTTATTCTTTCTCTGGTAGTGCCCTGGGCTTGCGCCTCATCTGCGGAGGCACCATCATCATGGTTAAGAAGTCACCTATCCAGGAACACCACAACCTAAGCAATCCCTTGATCTCCGAAGCTGCGCTTCCGATTTCTTTCTGAAGCCTGCACACATGATGCGCCCCGACGCCGTATCGAAAAGGTCTCCTCTATCCCAAGCTGATGGAGCCCCTAGTCCGCCTTGCCGCCCTGGTCGAGATGAGCATCACGGCCGCGGAGTCCCACCCTGCGTGCTTCGTTTTTCTGAATTACCACCACAATAGAGTCAAGATCCTCTATTTGAGAGCGCAACAACCTCTGCCTTTGGCTCAAGCGCCTCGAAGCCGAGCGTTCCAAAACTTCACCAAACACCATCGACGAAGCCATCATTCTGACCGTTCATTGACTGGACTGATTACTCGACGGCTTCAACCTCTGGCGCAACCGTCCGCATCAGGTTCTGACGCCCCGTTTCGTGGCCTGACCCGGTATAATACGGGCCACGCCTTCGTCTCCCGACTTCAGTTGCCCTGCCTGCCTCATGGAGCGCCGCATATGGATAACGCCAGCCCACGCTCAACAATCTTTGCAGCCCTCTCAGCGATGACAGCACCATCGGCAATCAGTCTCTGTTCGGGCAATTGCCCCAACTGTTCGCTTCACTCGACAGAGAAACCCACAAGCATGAGCGAGATACGCTGATCGCCGAGACTACCTGGGATGGCTTGACTACGACACTCTGACAAAGAGAAGCCCGAAGGCTGGCGTAGAAAATGATTTTCATTAGGAAGCGATATGACCACTACACCGCAAGAAGATGAAAGCGATGGGGTTCCACCAGCTAGCGCTTGGGTTCGTTTTTTGCGTAGCTACGGTCCGACATCGAACAACCTGACGATGTTCGACGAGTATGTTTCGAGCGCGCTTGGGCGAGCAAGAGTTAAGCCGATTAGCTTGTCCGCGCCGCAGCTAGAGGACATGGTACGGCACATCGAATCCAAGGCCCCGGGGTCTATCTTGATCGCCGGAACTGCTGGGGATGGTAAAACGTACCACTGCCGTGCTTTATGGGAACGTATCGGCGGGGATCCCAAGGATTGGGCAACCAAGGGCAATGTGAAAGAGCTGCATCTAGCCGATGGGCGTTTGGCTTTCTTCATCAAAGATCTTTCCGAGTTCAATGGCGAGGAAAGCGATCTCCCGTTGCAGCGGCTCGAAAGGTCTGTTCTAGAAGGTGATAATTCCGAGATCGTGATCCTTGCCGCAAACCATGGTCAGATTCTTGATCGTCTCCGCGATTTGGGCAGGCGCCAAGATCGCACCCACCCACTTCGTAAGCCGCTTCAAGAACGCTTCTTACAGGCCGGCCCGGCGCCTGGTCGCCTAGCAGTGTTCGATCTCAGCCACTCCACCAGCCGCAAGACACTAGAGGAGGTGGTTGAGGTAGTAGCAGGGCATCCGGAGTGGGACAACTGCAAACGCTGCGCACTCAAGGCAGACGGCAAAGTCTGCCCCATCGACGAAAACCGCCGCAGACTCTTGGGCGAGTCGGATGGCGGCCAGCTCTCTCGCCGCTTGGGAGATTTGGTTGAAATCGCGAGGCTCAATGGGCTACACCTCCCTATGCGCGACTTGCTCGCGCTATGCTCGAACATGATCCTCGGCTGCTCCGATGCCAAGCAGGCCAAGGAGAACCTGATGACCTGTGCCGATGTCGCGAAAATCCAGGAGAGCAGCGATCTCGGTAAAGCCAGTGTCTATGTCAACGCCTTCGGGGCCAATCTGCCCAAGCGAAGGGCTTCTGACCGCCCCATCTTCAAGGCGATGTCCAGCTTTGGCGTGGGCGATGAGTCGACCAATGCAGCTGACGGACTGCTAGTTTATGGCAAGGATGACTCGCGACTGCAAGCTGACTTCGCTCGTCTGGTCGCGAGCGATCCTATCTACGGGGCCACGATCGCCTTCAGTACAGCCCAAGACGCCTATTTGGAGGGGTATGAGGGCGCCCGCTTAGAAGGAGGGTCGGCCGAGTTTCTCTCGATGCTCGAAAACCAGCGGCGCAGGCTTTTCTTCACTCTTCCGGATGGGGAGGCCGGCTATCCGCATTGGTCGATGACCGCGTTCCGCTTTGCTGGCGAATACTTAGAAATCATCAATGCACTTAAAGAGAAGAGGCCTGTCAGCGAGATAGTTCGTGGACGTATCGCCAAGGGCCTCAACCGTGTATTGACTGGCCTTCTTCTTGAAAATGTGGACCGCATCTTTATCGCCAGCTCGGGGGGCTTCACTCAAAGCCGGGTGAGCGTGCTTTGTGATCACGAGACCCCCTCCCGTAAGCAAGGTGGTGTTGGCATGGCGATCAGACTAGTCGAGGAGACGGGTTGCCCTCGACTCGACATTTCGCTCGCTGCCGGCCCGGGAAGTTCGGTTACCTTCGACTTGACCCCCATCCGTCATGAGTTTCTCTCGCGCATCGCCGAAGGCGCTTTGCCTGCCAGCTTCTCCAACGAATGCCTTGAAGACCTGCTGGCCTTCAAGACCAAGCTCTTGCGCAAGGCTGAGAACGTCAGGAGGGCTGGCATGGCCGGCGATGACGACGAGGTCGGCGGCGAGACCTCCGCACTGACACTCAACTTCATTGATATTGTTGAGCCAGGCGGTCACGGCTTTTCGCGCCCTGTAATTGTGAGGACACAAGAATGAGCGCGATCATCAAGAGGCCTGAGATCAAGAGCGTCGACTTTTGTGTTGACGAGAATATTTGGGGACATCGTCTCTATGACGAGCAGCTTCCGCATCTGACTGTTCTCGAGTTTTTGGGCGTCCTTGGCTCGAACCTGGATCGGCCGCTCAGGCCGCATCAGGAGCTGGGCGGTCCAGTTATCTTCAAGCCGCAGCGGCAAATCCGTTTGCGCGGGCTGCTGTTCAACAACCCCTACGTTGAATCGATTGCAGAAAGCGCTGCGTCAGATGAGGAGAGGTGGAAACAGTGGTTTGAGCGCTTTGATCTTGGGGCAACGGGCAAGGATGATCGAGACATGACCTACCTGCGCCGCTCGTTCACCAGCTTCGAAGACTTCGCCAAGGCCATCGAGCTGCTGCGCTCCTCGTCGTTCGAATCTCGCAGTAATAAGCGCTGGAGTTCCAAGTTCGTATTTCCCTTCGGTCCTGATGCCCTCTATGAGGACTTGGCGATCGATTCACGCGGAAATATGAACAACGACCGCCGTTTCTTCGCCCGTACAGGCGAGCTGCTCTATCTCATGCTCACGCGTGCTAAGCGTGGAGCGGAGCTCGGCGACATCCTTACCAAGCGCCTGTTCGATCACGAGGCGCCGATGAATCGCCTGGCCAGGGCTTTGCAAGGTAAGCCGCAGCATGCCAGCGACCCACGGCCATCAGGTTATCTTCCCGAAACAAGCAATGCGCGCTTTGACCAAATCTGTGAGGACTGGCTGTCAATCCTTGCCAAGGATATGCCGATCTACGACGCTTTGGAGCACTTGATCACGATCACCGGTCTGAACATGCTGCTCTACTTCCTAGAACGAGCCAAGCGGGTCGCTGGCGATGACAATCCGGTTGAGATCATCTGCGAAATCGTATCCAAGGAGCGTACAAAGGTACGAGCGCTCTCTGGCGACAGCTATCAATTCAATCAAGGACTGCCGGCTAAGGCTGTAAGAGCTCACGTCGAGTCGATACGGTTGGACTCAGAATGGGTTGCCGCTGAGTTGGCGGAGTTCCCCGAGGCCGAGCGCGTTAAGCTCATGCGTGAGCGCTTCCAATGGCCGCCTGCCGATAGTGGCGACGATGAAGACTACACGGACAAGAGTCCAGATGAATTGGTCGCAAAGTTGGCCGATAACGCCCTGGCCCGGCATGAGCAGCATGTTGGAAAGATTCATGCTTCATGGTCGCGCGCGATTGGGCTTAGTTCACGCAGGCTTTCGCGGAGAACTCGCTACGCGCCTAACGATCGGCTGCTCAAGTCGATCGTGGTGTCGATCGTGGACGATCGGATGCAGCTCGACGAGTTCCTTGCCGAAGCCAAGCGCAGATATGGTCTGGTGCTGGGCGATGCCGAAGGAGCGCGCTTGGTCGACGCCAAACTAGTCGACCAAGAAGAGCTTAGTGAGAACCGAGACAACCTCGAAGCCCGTCTCGTCGGTTTGGGTCTGGTTCGCAGACTCTCCGATTCCTGCTCATTTGTAGAAAACCCATTCGCGTTCCAGGGAGAGGCCGCATGCTGACCGATCGTATTATTGGGCGCGTCGGCGCGAATATCCTCGCCCAACGCATATCTAATCCTGGCCAGCCTAACGATTTGGCGGCTCTCTTCAGGCTCGACAAACTTTCGGCCAACCAAATCGCGGCGGTAGCATGGGCTATCCTCGCTAACCCGGATCTGCTCGCCCAAGTGGACCTCATGATCCCGGAGGCCTTGGTGGAAGGCCAAGGCCTACCGCCAGACATCCTGATTCCGCATAACGCTGGCTACGTCCGCAACAACGCCACTACCGCTAAGGCGGCAATCCTTACGGCTAATGGCAACGAGCACAACCTTGCCGATACCTTGGGCCATGTCATGGCTATCGGTGCAAAGGAGATGAGGGCCGATCCTGCCCCTTGGGTAGACGCCACGCTCCAAGCGGGCGGCATTGCGCCAGTGTCTGACGACCGAGCGGTATTCCAGGCAGCTCTTGGCGGACTGCTCGCCTCCTCGGAACTTTCGCTAGTACAGCTTGGCGAGCTCTGCTCCGCCATCGTCGAAGCTATCGCCACCCGTGGGTTGCCCATCCGCGATGCCGTTGGCTTCGCCTTGCCTTGCGCCGGTCTCCCTAGGGACAGCTCCTACTTCTCGAATGCGAAGACTTTCGCAGCCTCACGCAAGCCGTGGCATAAGGCTTTCACCAAGCTTTTCGCTCAACGCGCACCGCTGCTCAAAAAGCTCCGCCAGAATGGTCAGCCTCTCGATCCGGACGAGATCTCCGAGCGTATCGAAGCCAATGCCACAGAAATTTCGGAAGGGGCCCGCACAGCTCTCGATGCCTTCGCCGCCGCACCTGCAGGAGATCAAGAGACATCCAATGCCCTCGCCCAATTCGAGTGGGAAAGCGATGGCGTATACCTGGCCTTCGATAAGCCAAAGGAAAAGCAACTCGGCTTAGCAGAGTCGACGATCCGCTTCTTTGACCATGATTGCGACCAAGAGAACTCGCTCGATACCGAAGGGCGCAAGCTTCTGGAGGACCTGAAGAGCCGTGAGCGGCGATCCGACTTCACTGAGGAGGACGAAGAGTTTTTCATCAAGCAGCGAAGGCTCTTGGAGCAAGACGCCAAACTTTGCTCGCGTTGGGAGAAGGCCCTTTATGGCAAGCCTATCGACTGCAATGACTTCTTCGAGGGCTTCGCCCGGGTAGTGAATAGCTTGCATGCTGGCCTTCGCGACCCGCAAGGTGAACGAATCCTGCGCTTCACCGTGACCAAGGGCCGCAAGGAATGGCGTGAGCGATTTAACTATGACGCCGGTAGTTACTTCTCGGCTATGTATCGCGGCTTAAAGGAGCTCATGGGCTCCAAGGTAGAGTGGAAAGTCGAGCGCTTGGGCAATGCGAATTTGCCCGATCCTCTTTTCGACTATGAGGCCTTCTTTGCCAAAGAGAAGGAACTCCGCAACGATAAGAAGGGCAAGGTCCGCCCAAACTCGTCGCTATCGCGCCAGGCCTTGCAGATCAAGTTCGATGTGGCTTTGATTCAGGTTGCTAAGGACAAAGAAACTGTCTTGGCGAAAACGCAACTCCTTTGGAGCTATAAGCCTACGTCGATCGGTCTGTCGATGGTCGACGACATGCGACGTCTCTTGGAGAAAGGCGCAGTAGGTTGCACAGAGGTTCCCCGCCGGCTCGTAAGCAAGAAGGGTGGTGTACAAAATGTCTCGCTGCTCGACACCGGGACGTTGGAGGCGACGTACTCGACTGACGCGGGTTCACTGGTTCCAGCGGCCAACAGGCTCCGGAGTTTTCGTCATGAAATCAAGACTCGGATCAAGGAGCTCGCCGAGGAAGACCGGCTGACCCCGCATCAACAAAACGAGGTAAAAGCCTCCTGGGATAAGTTCGAGGAGGACTACATCGCGGCGATGGAAGATTTCGTCGCAACTGGGCTGAATGGCGATGCCGTCATGCGTCAGGCAGAGTCTTTTGCCAGGCTGCTGAACACCCTCATGGCTCATGCTCGTGGTGACGTGTGTCGCTCACGACTGGTCTCCGAAATACTATCGGTGGGCACGGTTCGCGTTGCTGGCGACAACCCAGCAATTATCATCCCGCCGTGGCATCCAGAACGCATGAAAGCCCTTGCGGTGAAGACGCGACGCGTTGCCGGTTTCGCCACCCACTTGCTGTCCAGCGACAGCATTCTCTATGGCGATCGCGAGATATTCATGCGCGAGCTATCCGACGAGATCGCCCATCCGTTTTATCCGGAGATCTCGGTCCTCAATCGAGGCGGCGCTATGACGCTGGTTTCGGAGAGCAGCACGGTCAACGGCTACAGCCTATTGGAGTCGCCCACGCGCGGTGCTGAGGAAGCGATGACCGATGTCGATCCTACAGCTGCAGCCAAACAGGCGCGTGAGCTTTTGGAGCGTTATGTCGGGTTACAGCCCCACGAGGCAAGCAATCTTAGCGTCGTACTCTACAACGCCGATGCTGCCGATCTACCGCTCGCCACTGTCCGCGAACTCTCTTCTATCCAGGAAAATGGCAAGCTCCAATGCAGCGTTTCGGTACGCCACTCAGATCCAGGAAAGCTGCGGCGAGTCTATGGTGAGCTGGTCAACAAGGCCGGGGACGATCCCGATTTGCCAGTGGTCAGCGAGACCAGCGACAACTTCATCTCGAAGCTGCGTATTTCTGTGACGCCCCTATCGGCTACACCCGGCGAGAGTGCTCAAGGATTCAAGGCATTTGATGTGGCCTTCCTGCATGACGTGGTCGCACGGGCAGCTCAGACGGAGTGGCTCCCCGTGCCGTGGACCAACGATCGGCCCAATTTTGAGCACGCTCCTTCGCGCTGGTCTTATAGGAGCGTATCAGGCGAGAACGAGCTGAAATCGACCACGTTCCTAACCTGCCCATGGCAAACGGCATCAGGATGGACCTATGTATCGGCTGTCGCCGCAGTTTGCCGCCAGACGGACGCTCTACCAGAAGAGCGATTCCTACCGGCACGTCGTATTTCCCTGCAAAATCCAGCGCTGGCAGGAATGATCAAGGACGCCCACGAGCTGGCCGAATGGGTGGCCACCTACGACGAGCTACTCGACAAGCGCCAGCTCCAACACAACAACATCACAGTGGTGCGCTACCGCCGAGGCTCGACCAACGGCCGCAATATGATCGTGAGCTCAACCTCCGAGCTCCGGCTACTGGGTGTTCTGGTCCGCAGGCGCTTGGAAGAGTTGAACCTCCAGATCGGACCCGATGAACTCCAGGCCGCTGCAGACAAGGCGAAGCGCGACGCGCTCTCGGTCTCCGGCGATATTGTGCTGCGTGCAGCCAAGCGAGGTGTTTCTGCTGGAGAGTTGATTGGCCTGGTACTTAGCCGACACTTACTCGCGGAGGAGTTCAAGTCCGCAGCTGTGGGCGGACAAACCTTGACCGCCTATTTCCTGCTCGACGATTACGCGAGCTGGCTTTCACAACCGGAGAGCCGCATCGCAGACATTTTGGCGCTCAACGTCGAAGAGCACGAGGAAACCGTCCGCGTCGTCATTTCAATCGTTGAGTCGAAATATGTCGGGGCCGATGGGCTGGCTAAGGCGCGCCGAGATTCCAAGGACCAGCTCCTGGCAACACTGAGCATGTTCCGTGAGGCGCTTTTTGGTGATCCCGGCCGCCTTGATCGGGACGTTTGGTTGGCTCGCTTGGCCGATTTGCTGATCGATGCAGACGTCCCACCCGGGTTGACTGGCTTAATGGAGCGCGCACGCGCCAAGCTGCGTGAGGGCGAGGTGGAGATCTCGCTGCGTGGCTACTCGCATGTCTATGTCCACACCTCGGATGCCGGCTCGGTCTCGGCATCTGATCAAGAGCTGCTTGATGACTCTGAAGGCGTGGAAGCTTGGCAAGAAGTTTTCGATCGGCCTGACCTGCGAAAACTCGCCGAAGCCTACGCTAAAGGCTCCGGCGGGCACGCAGCTCGAGCAGGTCTTGGGGCCCAACAGCCTTGGGTCGGGCACTGCTTCAAGAAGCCCGCCTCGCGAGTGCCATGGTTGGCCACGATGGGTCTGCTCTCGGGTGGCCAGTCCGACTCCCTTGATGAGGAAGCTTCGGATAGTGATGGCTCGATAACTGCGCTGAACAGCCTGACGGCCGCACCTTCGGATCTGACAGAAGAGCCCGCCCAAGCCTCCGCAGCTATTGCCGCTTCAGCCGCTAACCAAGTCACCGCCACGAACACCAACCTCGGACCTGCGCTCTCCGAACTAGTCGCGTCGAAGTTTGCTGGCAATGAGCAAGCCGATGCAGAGAGGGAAGAATGGGCCCAAGATGTCACCAAAAAGCTCAAAGCTGCACTCAACAGCTACGGCCTGCAGGCGGCAATCCTGGGCACGCGCTTGACTCCCAATGGTTGCCTGATCCGCTTGGCGGGCTCTGATCGACTTCGCGTCGAGGATATTGAGAACAAGCGTACACAGCTTTTGACTACGCATGCTATCAACCTCGTCACTGTCCAGCCCAAGCCTGGTGAGATCGTAGTGACGGTTGCTGGCGCAAAGAGGCAGGCTGTGTCGCTCTGGGAGCTTTGGGCGCGTCGAGAGCTGAATAGAAACGTCGCGGGCATCAACACCTCATTCCTTCTAGGGCTTCAGGAGATTAACGGCGCGCTGCTGTATCTGAACTTGGGGTCGGAGTTCGGTAGGCTTTCTTCGCATGAGCCGCACTCGTTAGTAGCGGGAGCCACGGGCAGTGGTAAGTCAGTTTTGATCCAGGCACTGCTGTTGGATATCTCCGCGACCAACCCTAAAGAGCTCGCCCAAATCATCTTGATCGATCCGAAGATGGGCGTGGACTACGCACCATTGGGCGACTTGCCGCATATGCGCGACGAGATAGTCACCACCAAGGAAAAGGCCGCCGAGGTTCTCGAGGCTCTAGTGCAAGAGATGGAGGATCGCTACCGCGCCTTCGCCAAGGCCAGGGCCCGCGACTTGCCAACCTACAACTCAAAGGTTTCCGCCGAAGAGCGGCTGCCGATGGTCTTCCTGGTCCACGACGAGTTCGCCGACTGGATGCTCGATGATGCCTACAAGGCGGCGGTCGGCGCGGCGGTTCAGCGGCTGGGCGTGAAAGCCCGTGCTGCCGGCATCCACCTGATCTTCGCGGCGCAACGCCCCGATAAGGATGTGATGCCAATGCAGCTTCGCGAGAACTTGGGTAATCGTTTGATTTTGAAGGTCTCCAGCGAGGCCACCTCCAAGATTGCGCTCGACAGGCCAGGAGCCGAGTTACTGTTAGGCCGTGGCCATCTGGCTGCCAAGCTCAATGGCGAGCAGGGGTTGGTCTTCGCTCAAGCTCCTTTCCTGTCCGACCACGACATTGAATCCGCGGTGGCCGCCATTCGCGCTGACAACAATATTGAAATCAAGGAATAAGCGGCCAGCAAACACACCTTCAGAATCCCAGCATTAAGGGCGATGGTGTCCACCTAAAAATACGTGGACACCATCGCCCTTATCGCAAGGATCACCATGCGCAAGCGCACCTCTTATCCCAAACCCTTCAAAGCCCAATCCCGTATCGCTCCCGTCAGGGAAAGCCTTCAAAAAATCACGGCGTCTCTGAACCACGCACAAGACCAAATAGTCGCGGTCGGTATCCTTTGTTGAAAGGTGCCCGGCATCGACCACGCCATGGATGTAGCCTTCAGCTTTTCCCCTCGCCTCCAGCAGGGCTTCGATGGAAGTGCTTTTGTAAATGTCTCCAGCGATGAGCTGCCACCGCTTTTTCTGGCGGTGTCCAACGGGGTCATTGGAAAATTTCGGTGCGTTGATCAGGGTGTTGAAATAGGCGCGTGTGCCAGGTGTGTTCAAAGCGGATTTTCACAACAGTTACGTCTCTGGGTAATGACAGAGCGCAATGATCTTGATGTGCATGAGGACGAGGCATCAGTGTCGTGGATTTCAGGTTCGCATCAGGAGGCAAATCTTAGGTGGCAGAGCATCCAGCCCGGACGAGAGTGGCTGGGCTGATGCTGCCCAGATTAATATGCGTAAAGAACTCTTAACTGAACGCTTGAGAGCTTCGGCCCTTCATCTATGTTGATGTCATGAAAATATTGAATTTGTCCTTGAACCTGTTTTGTGAAGAATCGTGCCCAAGTGAGTCCTATTGTCGTGTCGTTACGTGAACCGATGTCGATCCCCTCTCCAGTCTGATCAGCACCCCAAGCTTTGCGGTACGTAAGCGCGACCTCACTGCCAGGTGAGTAAAGCCAACGTAGATGCACGTGACCTTGATAGAGGGGATCAGTGTCCATATCACTTCCCTCCTTTCGAGTGTAGCGCTCAGTCTCCGCGATGAGATCAACCGCAACATTCGGTGCCAGGCGCCGAGAGTAGGCCAACTGGAAATCGGCAGCCCACCGATTATTGCTTAGTGCGAAACCGTCATCCTCATGGCCGCCCGTAGGTGCAGTGAAGAAGGCCGACCAGCCGAGATACTCATGGTTAGTGCGATCGGCAATCGTATAAAGCGTACCACCTACGATGACGTCACCGATGCCAGTTACGCTGGAGTTCGCGAGGCCGGTGCGCTGCCGTCCCATTGGAAGGACGATCTGAGGGTTCCAAACATAATCGGTATTGAAAAACTGCATGAAGTGCACGTAGCGCAAGATGCTGACATCAAGCGTCAAATCCAGCTTGTCCGTAGTCTTGCTACCACGGGAATAGGCGTTATCCGCTGACGCATGCTGCTGGTAGAACACCATTAAGTCGGTGCCCGCAGGCAAGGCGGTATAATCTCCAGGATCAGGCTTGACGTCTGCTGCGGCCTGGTTGCAAATCAACGGTAGAAGGCTGCCCAGTACGGTGTAGCGAATATAGGACTTCTTATTTTTATTCATTATTGTTTTCCACGCGAAGCCCCCGGTGGGGCTTCGGTTTTTGGGGACAACGGGGCGTATAGGCTGGAGTTCACGTCAGGCGACGGCGTCCACCTGTTCAATTGCGGCCCTGAGATTCTGAGCGTTGACCTCAAAGGGCACGTTGTGTAGAAACGGCAGCCCCAGCGCTATATTGATAAGGCTGTCTATGCTTTCCATCTCCCAGTCGATCCCCAGCGCTCTAAAGCTAGTTGGAAGACCAAGCTTGAACAGAAGCGTTTTAACCTTGATGAATTCCTGCTGATCGTTCTCCAGCATGAGTTGGGTCAACAGACCTACCGCGACCATCTCGCCGTGAAGAAATTTCTTTTCAACAGCATGGATAGACGTCAATGCCGTAGCCACGCCGTGAGCGCCTGCCAAGCCGCCGCTCTCAAATCCAGTACCACTGAGCAGCGTATTAGCTTCAATCACGTCCTCAACGGCGGGAGTTAATTTGCGTTCACGCACATCGTTCGTGGCGCGCTCGGCAAGCTCGTGAATGGTCGCCGAGCACTGGGCGGACAGCAACTGCGCAGCCAACGTCACACGAGCCCCGAGCATCGACCTGCCACGCTGATTTGTACTGGTCGCCTTAGCTTCATAGCCTGTCGCCAAAGCGTCGGCGATCCCAGCAGTGAAGAAGCGGACCGGAGCATTGACCACTACCTGGGTGTCCATCACGACAACATCGGGATTGCTCGGGAAATACTCTACTACTTCAAATTCGCCAGCTTCGGTGTAGACCACAGCCGCAGCAGAGCATGGGGCATCCGAAGAGGCCAGCGTCGGGCAGACGACCAAGGGCACGCCTAGGCGGCTTGCTACGCATTTTGCGGTATCGATCGCCTTGCCGCCGCCAACGACGATCACCGAGTCCACACTTTCTTTGCTCCAGGCTTCGACGTGCGTGGCGACGGCGGCGTAGCAGCATTCTCCGGAGAAGGCGCGGAAAAATACCTCATGCTGAACTAGGCCTGCGGAGACGGTTTCGCCAATGGACGCAGGCAAGTCCGAGGGGATGAGTACTCCAGGCTTGGTGCTGCCAATAAAGCCTAAGTAGTAACCCAACCGCCCCAGCTCGCCTGGGCCTTGGATGTAGCGGTGGGCCGCAAAGAAAACGCGCGGAGGCAGATCGGTCAGGGTATCGAATTGCTGAAAAGTTTCGAGTGGTTTCTTGAGCTGTTTCATTTCTTAGCCCTTAAGAGTTATAGAGTTCAAACTGAAAGGTACCCACCGTCCACCGGCAGCGTTGCGGCTGTAATGAAGCTGGCGGCATCGCTGCAAAGGAATGCAACCGCATTGGCGATTTCGTCTGGCCGACCGAAGCGCGCTGCTGGTGTCCTTCCGAGGATCTGATTGGCTATGACTGTGCTCGCTTTCAAAGGGGCTAAAAGTGGCGTGTCAATCCACCCTGGTGCAACGGCGTTTACCCTGATGCCCTCCGAAGCGTATGCCTGAGCTAGGGACTTAGTGAGCTGAACCACGGCACCTTTACTGGCGGAATATGCAGGGCGGTCAGAAGAGCCAAATGTGCTGTACATCGAAGCGATATTTACGATGCTGCCGCCCTGGCGTTTTAGGAGCTCGCGAGCGAGCCGGCAGCAGTCCATCACGGCCAGCAGATTAATCTGTATGACTTTCGCGAAGGCGTCAGCATCGTGCTCACGCCCTGCGATGCTCACTCCAGCAGCGGGAACGAGAATGTCCAGCTTATCCAGGCCCTGAAACAGCGCTGCGAGGGCGTCCCCATTCAGCACATCAAGCTCCATTGTTCGCACATTTTGCGGCGCACGTTTTGCTGCTACTTCGGCGCCCAAACCCACGGCGTAGACAACGGCTCCCAAGCGTGCGAGATGGTGCGCTACCGCCTCGCCTATTCCCGATGTACCGCCGGTGACGATGGCAGTTTTGCCATCGAACAAACCCTCTTTGAATGTCATGACAGGCTCTCTTCTTTTTGTGGGGTTGGGGAGACCACTCGATCTCCTACCGCTCGAAGGTAGTGCCCCGTTGTCACAACCGCATCGCGATTATTCGCTATAGCCGATGCAGCCTCCATATTGCGAGCATCGGTGTGCCGCAAGCCGGCTATATAAATTCAACAACAGCCTGAGGATCATCAAATGCTTACCAATATTCAGCCGCGGCCGAACAGCGCCATGAGCGAGGATGACAAACGCGTTCTAGGACGCCACGACCAATTCGGAATCGCCGACCTTTATCTGAACGAAACGGAATCAGTTTTCCATCCATGGGTTGGCGATGTCTGGCTAAAGCCGTTGCGTTTCGATGTACGGAATTCGTTGTATGTCACGATTCTTTGGGCCAAAAAGCCAAGCGGACTGGGCCGTCACCGCCATCGCGGCCCGGTCACTGCCTACACCCTGGAAGGATCCTGGCGATACGAAGAATATGATTGGGTTGCTCAGGCGGGTGATTTCGTTCAGGAAAATCCCGGTGTTATACACACGCTTACCAGCGACACTGGCACCAAGGCTTTGTTTTTTGTACAAGGCTCGCTGGAGTTCTATGACGAGGAAGACAAGCTGACCGAAACCCAGGACGTTTTCGGTTTTATGGACATGTACATTCGCTATTGTGAGGAGAACGGAGTCCCCTTCAACGATAAATTGGTATTCTAGAGACGCTGGCGGTGGAGTGTTACTCCACCGCCCAACCGTGCAGTTCGTGCTCAGTCATTCCATTTAGCAGCGTTACCAGCTTCGCATGACTGGAAACATTCAGTTTATTTCTGATGCTTCGCAATTGGTGATCGACAGTATGGAAAGATCGGCCGTTGCGCTTCGCAATCTCTTTGTAGCTCAGTCCGTTTGCAGCTAAACGGGCAACCCCAATTTCTGCCGGGGTCAACAGCGATGCAGATTCAAACAATGCAGGTATCGAAGTATCAGTGTCGCTAGTCAAAATATGGATCTGGTACATGATGGGTGAGATCACTTCGCGAGTCACACTCTCGAATAGATCATATTGGTTCTGCCGCCAATCTGATGCATGACGTCTCTGCGCCCGATCTATGCATAGGAGACCGAATCCTTGTCCTGATTGCTTCAAAGAAACGGCAATCTTGGATTCAATCCCGGTGGAGATGAGGGCCCTTCGAAGCCTTGGCTCGAACTGCGTGTCAGCCTCAAGGGAGGCGAAGACCACAGGCTTGCTTGCTCCCCAAATGTTTTTCACCGCCGGAGAGTGATTGTCCACCTCAAGGCCTTTGATCGTCCTGATCCCACCGGACTCACACACGCTCTCCGCTTGTCCCGGGAGATATGTTGTTTGCTGGGGGCTTGCGAAGCCACCATCCACCCGTTCCACCTCAAGCTCCATTCGAAGCCAGGTTGCACATTCCTGCCATGCCGCACGGCTGTTGTCGATGAGCAGCAGCAAATGCGCTGCGAGATCTCTGGCTCGGGAGTG
Organism: Pseudomonas sp. S4_EA_1b; assembly: GCF_016307435.1. Classification (NCBI taxonomy): domain Bacteria; kingdom Pseudomonadati; phylum Pseudomonadota; class Gammaproteobacteria; order Pseudomonadales; family Pseudomonadaceae; genus Pseudomonas; species Pseudomonas sp. S4_EA_1b. The sequence goes on from NZ_JAEILC010000056.1 coordinate 15,514, forward strand.
GCTCATGCGTGTCGGCTGATCCAGCAGGCGGTGCCGCAAGGCTTGCTGTGCCAAGAACGCCGATTCTCTATGGCTCATCGTGTTGCCTCTTATTATGTCCCGCTTACGCCTATCGAACGGCCCGGATAATTCCACCTTACAAGCCCAGCAAAAGCGATCGATGACAGGTATGACGGTAGCATCGCGAGGCCTTTCAAATCATTATTCTTATGTTGAAAACTTTTACCAGGCACCGGCTAGCCGTCCAATATTTTTAAGGTCGCTGGCGATACCTAGCAGGTATCTTGATCCCATTACCGTCCGGGGAGTGAGTCGTCGCCGATCTAACGTGTGTCTTCGCGCGTGGCGCTCATATCGATGCAAGCCCGCCAAGCAATCCCGGTCATGCTGTAATCAGCGCCGACCTGACAGACGCCCGCCAAGCGACACTCATGCCTAAACATGATATCCCCTTTCCTTTTCTTCCTTGGTATCACGTCGTTCTTTGATGAGATCGACCATGAATGGATGCTGATGTTTCTGGGGCACCGGATTGCAGACCAGCGCTTGCTCGGGCTTATCTGCAAGTGGCTTAAAGCAGGCGTCATGGAGGATGGCCGTAGGGTGGCTGCGACCAAGGGCACGCCCCAAGGCGCAGTGATATCGCCGCTGCTGGCGAATATCTATCTTCACTACGTGCTGGATTTATGGGCAAGGCAGTGGCGCGAGCGCCACGCTCGCGGTGATGTGATTGTCGTGCGCTACGCGGATGACAGTGTCGTGGGATTCAGGTTGAAATCGCAGGCTCAGAAACTCTTGGAGCAATTACGAGAACGACTGGCCCGGTTCGGTTTGTCGCCCAACGCTTCGAAAACACGACTGGTTGAGTTTGGTCGTTTTGCGGCGAGAAATCGTAGAGATCGCGGATTGGGTAAGCCGGAGACGTTCGATTTTCTGGGCTTCACACACTGTTGTAGTTCCAACAGAAACGGTGGCTTTCAAATACTGCGGCTGACGGTCAAGAAGCGAATGCGGACGACGCTGCTGGCCATTCGAGATGAACTGAAACGTCGACGTCATGAACCCATTCGGGTTCAAGGACAATGGCTCACTCGGGTGGTGAGGGGTTACTTCAATTATCACGCGGTGCCTGGAAACCTGATACGTCTGGGTGGTTTTCGTTCGGCGGTCTGCTGTCTTTGGCGGCAGGCCCTTAAACGTCGCAGCCAGCGTAATCGACTTCAATGGTCTCGCTTCGGGTTGCTCACAAACCACTACATACCCCACCCAAGGAACGCACACCCATACCCTGAGGATCGCTTCGCGTCAGGTACCCGAGGCAGGAGCCGTATGCGGTAGTTCCGCACGTACGGATCTGTGCGGGGGGCGGCAGGTAACTGCCGTTCCTACCGCGACCGCAGTGGATTTCACCAGAGGCATTTAACAAGAACTTGGGTTGCGCGGACGCCATCGGCCAAACTTCGGATGTGTTCCAGCTGGCATCTGTGTACTGGTACGCCACCTGCGGTCGTCATCCAACCGGTATCGTCCGAGGCACCGACTGGTGTGGACCCGCAGAGCTATTCCCAATCATGGAGCGGGCTCTACTTCACAGTAGCCAAGACCGGTTTCAGACAAGCGCCGAGTTCAGCGCGGCCTTGGAGGCCGCAATCATCAGGTGATGAGTCCTACTTGTGACAGATCAGACAAGAGCCTCCACCTTCGTCCTCCCCGTAGACATCATCGATGTCTTCGGGGCAGACCTTCACAGGTCGCAAAGGATTGATGGGGATGTTTCGACGAAGGCGCGCGCGACGGGCTTCGTACTCAGCCTTGATTTCGGCGATACGCTCAGGCCTCTCCAAATCCCAAAGTGACTCGCCCTTCGTCCAAGTGAAAGGCGACCCATGCTCCAAGGCGTCCTTTTCTAGCGCCTTGGCTTTTTCGAAGTCCTCAGGGTGCTGCTCTTTGAGACGTACCCACTCGATCTTCTGCTGGAAGAAACAGAAGGTGCAACCACTGCGCGAACGCCACTCGTAATACTTTGGATAGCCAACGCCAGACGACTCCAGGATGTCGACTACGCCTGCTTTATCGATGCCGGCCCCACGAAAGGGGAATCTCACGATCAGATTTTCGGCTTTTGCCGCATACCCTTCGCGGTACTCCTCATCCGCCCGGATGGCCACATAGGAGAAAACTGTGTCTCCAGCCGCCAACCATGGCTTAACCCACTGCTCGAACGGGGCCAGTTTGAGCTGCCGCGTGCACCAGCGCGTTTGAGGGCTCGGAAGAAAGTGGTTGTATTCGCGAAGCCAAAAGCGGAAGTCTCGACGCGGATTGAGCCGTTCGATCGGCTTTCCCAAGTAACCTTCGAGCTTTCCCAAAAACTCATAGACCTCGGGAAGCTCTTCACCGGTGTCAGTAAAAAAATAGTCGATGTCTAACTCCGGATGATGGTCGCGCATCCATACAGCCAAAGCTGCGCTATCTTTACCACCGGAGAGACCCAAGACGTGTCGCTCAGCCATCCACTTGCTCCTTTTCCGTCGCCAGCCTCATGCCAGTTTTGGCCAGAATTGCCAGCAAAACATCGGTTTCAAGCCCTTGGCCCTGCAACATTGAGGCTAGTTCAGCAGCCTTGTCTTCTACGGTCTTACGATGGCGCTCAGCAATCGCGAAAGACCGAGAGATCGTCTTGGTATGCGCGCCGGCACCAATGACCAAGGCTATAGCTTCACTCCGTGCTTCACGGCCTTTGACTGTGACGAAAGCCTCTGCCTCGCGGAAGCGTCGTGCGAACTGGATAAGCTCCAGGAGCGCTGCATCGATGTGACGGTCAACCCAGTCACGCGGGGGCTTATCTGCCGCCAAGCTCAGAATGCCCTCCAATAACGGGCGACTGCCGTCGTATGAAGTCAGGCGTGTCGAGAACGCATCGAGCCTAAAATTTCCTGAAACACCTACCACCGATTTCGCTCTTTCACGTAGCGACGCCAAATCCGCGGAAGTCGCATCGAGCGCTTCGAGCATCTTGGTTTCAACTTCGGCGAGCATCTTTGGGTAGGCCGCTGCGATCTCTTGCAGCGGAGCGCGCAAAGCAGTCACGTAGGCCTTGCCATCGGCTGCCTCCAGTAGCGAAGGCAAGTCTACGAACAGGACTTTGTGCGGGTCGCTGGCTTTTAGCAGCATATCCCGAATCGCTTTGGCCTTTTCACTCAAGCGCTGTGTACGCCGAGCCCACTCAGGCAGGTTGAAGATCATCGCCACCAGGCCACGCGCCGCCTCTAGGGGATCGGCGCCACCCTTCTCTCCAACCTCCTCAAGGAGACTGGAGATACCTTCTAGAATTCGGCTCTTGTCCTCATCAATAGCGATCCAGCGGAGCGTAAAACGAGCCGGATCTTGCAGGCACTCGTCGATATCCGCATCGCTGAGCCGGGGGATAAATATGCCTTCCTTGTATGCGGCGATGTTGGCTTTGTGCGCCAGCAAAAATGCTGTAAGGAACACGGGCAGGATGCCCTGCTTCATGCCGAACGGAGGCATGCGCCAACGGTTGTAGATCGTGTCCACGCTTATGCGGGCACTGGCATCGGAGAAGAGCTCTTGGGTGACCTTCCAGATTTCGGAGAAGCCTTCGGGCGAAGCGGCGGACGGCTCGCAGAAGCGCCAAGTCTCTCCCACCTGGCGGTAAAGATCCGATGCGACAAGCAGCGTTTCGAAAAGACCGCGTTCGGCAGGAAAACCTTCCATACCCAAACGCTCTTGGCCTTCGGCATTGAGCATTGCGTGCAGTAGATCTCGTCGGGCTTTGACGCTGTTACTCGAAATACTGTCGCGATTGACTAGTTCGCTCCACACCCGAGGACAATGCCTATAGAGATCGTCGGCGAGGTCCGAAGCTTTAGGTGATAGCTTCGTTCCGGGCTCGATGAGCTGGTCGCCTCCATCGTACCATTTACAAAGTGAAACAGCGGCCTGCAGTTGGTCTTCGAGATTGGATCGCGTGGCGGCCAAACGGGCAAAGACCTCACGGCGGGCTACCGGGTCGCCTCCAAGCTCGTGGCGCTCTTTTACCTGTTCCAAGGCGACCAATTCGGCCGCTAGCTCAGCAATACGAGCATGGTTATCCGGGATGCCCACTAGCACCGGCCAAGGCTCTTCGTAAGCACAGGCGTGGGCCCGCTCCCAGGCCTCTCGAAGGGTCATGTCGCGACTAGGAAGCGCAAGGATGAACTGGCCGAATTCGCCCCGTTGGGGAGAGTAGGTTCTGGCGATTTTCTCCGCCTGCTCGATGCTACGCAGCGAGAGCTCCATCCAACGCATGGATCCCGTTTCATGGTAGTGCCGCTTGGCTACTACAGGACGCATACCCATGAGCTGAGATAGCTTGGCGTAGTCGATACCGGGAGACGCGGAAAGAGCTTGGGCAATAGCCGCATCAATGTCGAAATCGCTTCCTTCAAAGACGGACCAAGCTCCGGTGTAGCTCTTAAACAAGGCCACTTTGAGCAATGCGAGCTTCTTAAGGGCCTCTTCAATCTGCTCCTGCGGCACATTGTGGAATAGCGTCGACAAGACGGGCAGATCGGCGGACAACCCCGAACCGTTGCGGAACAGATCGATGACGGCGATGTTTTTGATCATCGCTACCAAAAGAGGGTCGCCAGACTTAGCCTCGGCGCGCTCCACGGCTTCGACCGCTTGGGACCAGCGATGCCCATCGGAAGAAGCCAGAATTGCGGGCTCTAGGTTCGCGCGCAAATAGTCCCAATAGTCACTAGGGCGATACCAAGTCGATTGAGCCAACGGCATCGATTGAAGATAAGCACGGAAGCCATAGGGCTCGACCGACGAGAGGAAACCGAAGGTACTCCGCTCATTTTGACCGAATTGCCGCTTGGAAATTGGGCCCAGCAAGGCTGCCATGGCCGGGTGCAGCGGCCAGCAGCGCTCTAAGGCAGCAGCGAAATCACTGCCGATCGCGGGGCGGCGCGATCTGATGGCATCGGCGACAGATTTTGAAGCCTCCCGTATCCAATCTGGACGCTGGTTGGCTTCAATCGCACTGCCGATGAGCTCGACAACTTCGTCGCTTGCAGCAACGAAGGGAAGGTCCAAATAACGGCCTTGGACCTTAGCCCAATCGTCACGCGTGTTGATTCCGAGACGGTTGGCATACTGCGCGAATGATTGATGCAGCACTCCAATCACAACCAGCCGACCTTCAGAGCGTGCTGATGCTTCGGCAAGCTCTTGAAAGAAATAGACATCGTCGCCCGCGCCTAGGGCCGAGGCCTCAAGAAATTTGCCCATTTCATCGATGAATACCAGGACACCATCGTTCGGGCGATTTTTGGCTGCGGCAATAAGGTCGGCAATGACGCTCTGTGCATTGATCTTGTTTCGACCGTCAAAGCTCTTGCCCTGGGCTTTGCGGATGGCTACGTCCAATTCCTTGAGGACGCTGCCGCGTCGACCGACCACCGGGATGACGAGCCAGCCGCTTTGGACAGGAAAGGCTCTGTCAAAGTCTGGCTTCGAGTCCAAACTTAGAGCGGAGCGAGCTTTCTCGCGAAGGCTCTTGTCGGGATGCACGGCACTCGCTAAGGCCACAGCTAGGGATGATTTGCCTCCGCCGAATGGTCCAGTCCAGGTGAAGCTTCGTTGATTGGTGGCCGCAAGCTGCCTGCACATTCCATCGACCACGGCCGATGCAGTCGCATGGAAGACGTAGCCTTCCAATGCGTCGGATCGGCCAATGTCCGCGTCAACCCGGATTGAGCGTTGGTATTGGTGTGAAAGCTGTACGATGTCCGAGAGCGCCGGCTCTTTTGTATCAGCCATAAGCGCGTCTGACCATTTCATTTCGATCGTCATCGGTGAGGACTTTTCTGTGGACTTGGCGAAGCCCCGCGGAGTCGGTCCACGCGAGCTTGCCATCAGTGAAATCGGCCAAAGAAATCAGCCGTTGGGCGATCGACTCCTCGTCGAGTTTGAAGACGCGGCCAGGAGATCCTTCCGCATAGGCAATCGCTTCAAAGGCTAGCGAGCTTTGGTTAGCGGCCGTCTTGTCCCAAAAATCGATTAGGGCATAAGTAAAAATACCGTCGTGGAGCGCAGCTTTAGGGCCCCGGCGGAATGCGTATTGCCCCTTGTGGACCTCTTGGAGCAGCCCCAACTCTCCAAGCAGAGGCTCGGCGAAATCTTCAGGAGAACCGCTTGCAGCTCGTGGAGCGTAACTGCGCAGGCAGGTTTCCAAGTCGCGCGAAATAGTGGCTGCGGAAAGGCGGTGCTTGGGATCAAGACTGCGAGCATAAAGAGCCAAAGGCTCTTCGAGCTCTTGGCGCGTGAACGTAGGGGCGGTCACATGGTTGAACAGCCAATACCACGTGGTGGAACGGTGGCACTTGCCCGCTAGCTGCCAATGCACGAACCACGCTGTCGCAGGATTTTCTGCATAGGGATCAAGACCATCCGTTGACAATGCGTCCATGGCAAAGTCTGTTACGCGGAACGCGTCCCCGTCGTCAGTCATGATCCCACATGCCAAGGCCCAATGCCGAATGGATGCAACCATGTTCTTACCCACACCGAATGCTGCGATGGCGGAGTCATCGGTGAAGGTACTCTTAGGGATCAGCCCGCCAACGGTTGCTTGGTCGAATGCCTTCTTGAGCCACATTTGGCGCAGCGGAAAGGTTTCGTGACCAGAGAAGTAGACGGACTTCTCGCGGCTGATTTTTGAGGTTGTGCTATTCATGCGTTGCAGCTTATCCGGAACTGGTGAATTCCACCAGTCCGATCCGTGACAATCGAAATACTGTATAAAAATACAGCAATACCCCAACCTACGGCAAACATCTAGACCTCAAAGCAGAGCTGACTGACGATACAAGCGCGGGAAAGACACCGAGAATCGAGTAATGTCACTCACGATGACCCAGCCATCCAGCTCTTCAAGCGGCCGCTTGCTCTGACAAAGCTCGAAGTAACTCGCCCAGCCGCGCAGCACAGGGTTTATTCGCACGAGGGTGTTCGTGGCCTCGCGCTCCGCGCAGCAGCTCCGGGAGCCGGTTACGCAAGCAGCCAAGGCTCATCGCTGCCACGCGAAGCCTTGGCTGTTGATGCCAGCTCATGCCATAGCCCAAGTAGCCACACTTCCAAGCTCGTGCAACTCGGCCCTTCTTCCGATTCACCGTCAGCTTCAGGCGCTGCTTCAAGAGGCGTTCTACACTGTCCATCATCCGTCCGCCAACCCTCTGACTACAGACGTAGATGTTTCCAATCATCGGCGTAGAGCATGAAAACGATGGCCCCTGCAAGCCGGTTGCGCTTACGCTCAACGCGCCATGCCTGACGCACAATAAATAGGCCGCTCATTGAGCGGCCTTGAGCACTGGTAGCGAATCACGCCAGACCGCTTACAATTTTGGCCATCTTGGCTCTCAGCAGGAGCGGCATTACCCCCGGCTGCATCCAAAGCCATGCTGACTATTTCCATACGCCTTAGAGGCGACCTTGCAAAGATAACTGGCACGGTGAAACAGGTCAGACAACCCTCCAGTGTCCCCGCGATCCACTCTGTACACTGGGTTGGCAGGAATCTCGACCAGACCTGTCACCTGATCGACCTGCAGCCCCAAGGCGCTAGCCCACGCCTCCTGCAGGCGACTGATCATGTTGGCGTTATCAGAGTGCAGCTTACCAACCGTGTAGAAGGCATCTCGATTGAGCAGAATCAGAACGTGATAATGCGGGCGTTGCCTTGTCCCCTCCTCCCTGGCCCATACGTAACGGACCTTACTTCCATGAGCATACGGATTCCGCTCACAAGCCTTCATTCGGTTGTGCTCGATCTTGGCCTTGAACGACTCAATAAACCTGCTGATGACCTGATTGGTGTATGCATAATCAGGCAAGTCGATACCGATTGGCAGACGTAGATCGATTCTAAAGGCTAAAAGCCTCGGATACTGGCTAAGAGTGTTTTCAACGGTGCGTTTCAATGCAGCCAAGTACTCAGTTACAAATGGCCCCTTCTCGATCATGACTGGAAGACCTTCAAACAGATCGCCAGCGTGAATGTGAAGGTTGGTGTTATCGGGATGACGCAGCATGGTAACCACTCTCTTTGCTAAGACTCATATACTCAGCAAGCGTGGTATTTATTTACGATTTACACGGCGCCAACCACCCCTAGCCAAACATCCTGCACATCACCTAGCCTGAAGAGAGAATCACTAGGGAGATAAGTGCTTGGGTAGCATGTGATGCACTGGGTTGCCCTAGACACCAAGGGGTCTACTAGGGAGTGGATAGACTTCAGACAGGCAATATCATGCTAGGTATTGGGTAGATATAGAATCAGCGGCACGAGTAAGCATTAGCCATTCTCACATCATGATGGATATAGATACAGACAGCCATCGGCAGAAGCAAGCATTAGCCGCTCTAACAGCACAATTGATAGTTACTTAATAAAAGCATACTACCCATACCGAAAACAAAATAACAACACATTACCCGCCAATACTGACCAAACCACTATAAAAACCAGCAAATACCTCACTCATTCAACTCCGGTAAAAAACCATCATGATCCGACATCAACCGGATCATGATGACGACTATGCTCGTCAACGCAAATTATCAGCTAGCCAGGCCTAAAGCTTTATCACGCTCAGCCACCTTAGCGAGAATCCAGTCGTGAACTTCGCTTTCTAGCCAGCCGACGCATCGATCCCCTAACGGCACCGGAATTGGAAACTGACCTTCTGCTATGTACTTATAAATCGTGGATCGGGAAAGACCAGTAAGATCCATGACCTCTTTCAGGCGGATTATCCTCATGAACGTAGCTCCTGTATTCGTCCAGAGGATTGGCAAGGCCAGTAAAATTTGACGGACGACGAACCCACCCCACACCTTGTCGGCACGCCGCCCTCTCGCCATCCGCCCATTGCCTCCTACCCTCAGCACCCTTCTGGGGGATCATGCTCGCCTCAGAGGACTTGCCTTTTTCAAACGTAAATAGCCAAAAACACACCTACAGAGCCAGTGAAATCGTGGATCTAATAAAGTTTTTTACTACTAGAGCACATCTAGATTGACTCAATAATCACGATAGGTTAAATCTAGCTTCACCCTTGAGTTTGCATAGAGTGATCCTAGTATGGCGATACGTTACAACGATGAGTTAAGCCAGGTTCTCGGCGATTCCGAGTACAGCGAGCGCCATGACATATGGCTTTGGTACACACTCGTTTTCTTCGAACAAAGTTTCAATAAAGAAGCACTCCCAGACCATGGAATGCGAAACAAGATGGCTCGATACCTCCAAGCGAACAGATGGAAGGTCGATCCACTACTGCAAAAAAGACGAGAGCAACTCATCCCCAAGAAACATCTAGAGTGGATCACGAACGAACGTCGACTAGTGGAATGGCTAACAAAAGAAATTCAAAGCTCAACCAACCACAGTCAATTTAACTTCCCATTCAATCTTTCTGGAAAGGATCTCCCTATAGCAGTACTTGACGTCTGGGAACGAGACCTTACCGAAAAGACATCTCTAATCAAAAGTCTGGAGCAGCGGTGGCGCGACCACAAAGCCCACGACAAAAAATACTCATGGTTTAAAGACGACAACCAAAAATGCTCTCTCGCTTACGAGTGGCTACAAAAGAACACATACCTCACCATCTTCCGCACTCCCATCGAAACATATGAAGACCTACTGATCTTTTTCGACAACGCGAATTACACCAGCGAGAAAGAAGAACTTTATATTGGGAAAATTAAAAAACTATGGAACCAAAGAAAGTACAGAAGCACCCTAAAGGGCAAGTCACAGTATAACTTTGTCCTGTCAGACAAGACCATCGAGATGCTAGACAAAATTTCAGAACAACACGAAATCAGTCGAGCTCGAGCACTAGAAATACTCGTAGAGATAGAAACTGAAAAAGGCTTATACATCTCAGAAAAGCTGCAAAACTCTAAACTGCTTCGCAACACTTAGCCCAAACCAGCCATAACGACCGAAACATACCAACACCAAGTCTATCAATGCTAAGAAGGCAACCACTCTCAGCCAGATACCACCAGCAAATTAGATTCAAATAATTTTCAAACCTATATCATTAATTTGAAGGCCTAGCAGTAGGCCTTCTCCCGCGGTTAAATCGGCCTGATATAGGAAAATTTCTCTCATGAACTGTCCCGTATGTAGTTCTGCACGCATTGCAACGAAGGATCTCGGCAAAAAGGCCGGTGGTGTCATCGGATCGATTGGTGGTGCCGCCAGTGGCGTGTCCAGCGTACTAGCAGGTGCCGAGGCTGGCGCGACTGTCGGTGCTTTTGCCGGCCCTGTCGGCATTGCCCTGGGCGGTATTACCGGAGCCATCTTCGGAGGGCTCGTAGGTGGCGCGACCGGAGCGGTAGCTGGTGCAGCGATTGGCTCTCAAATCGATGAGAGAGTGTTGAACAATTACCAGTGCCTGGAATGTGGGCACGAGTTCAGCCTCTACGACTGACGCCCCGCGATCCCTATTCCGCTTATACGCCCCCTTTCCACTCCCTATTTCTGCCGGTGCTGTGCAATGCGCAGCGCTTTATGCCGGCTATTGCTCAAAGGAATATCTCCCATGGCTCATCAAATCGAACAAATGGCTTATGTTGGGACTACCCCCTGGCACGGCCTGGGCAACAATCTGCCGCATAAACAATCCATTGAACTCTGGCAGCGCGAAGCCGGTATGAACTGGCAAATCTTGGAAAGCCCTGTGCACTTCAAGTCGGATGCCGTCGGCCACCTGGGGGCCATTCACTCCTTCCCTGAACAAAAGGTCCTCTACCGCTCAGACACCAAGGCACCGTTGTCGGTGGTTTCCCAGCGCTATCACACGGTACAACCTCGGGAGGTCTTGGAGTTCTACCGCGACCTGACCGAGCTCTCCGGCTACGAGCTGGAAACAGCCGGCGTGCTCAAGGGCGGTCGTAAGTTCTGGGCGCTGGCACGTACCGGGCAAGGGTCTACCCTTAAGGGCAACGACCAGGTCAACGGTTACCTGCTGTTGGCCACGTCCTGCGACGGTACATTGGCCACGACGGCAACGCCGACCACTGTGCGCGTGGTGTGCAACAACACCCTCACTGTCGCTTTGGACGGTACTACTCGTGCGATCAAGGTGCCGCACAACACCCGCTTTGATCCGAAGGCGGTAAAGAAGCAACTCGGCATCGCCGTCTCGCAATGGGAAGACTTCATGTATCGCATGCGTGCTCTGGCCGAACGCAAAGTGCAGTGGCATGAGGCCTTGGGGTTTTTCATGAACGTGATGTGCGAAACCTCACCGACCGGCAACTTGCCAGAAGTTCTGCCGAATGAGCGCGCCTTGCGCAAAGTGCAGGAGCTGTACGAAGGACGTGGACGAGGCAGCCAATTGGACTCAGCTCGCGGCACTGCTTGGGGGCTGCTCAACGCGGTGACCGAATATGTCGACCACGAACGTCGTGCGCGTAGCATTGAGTACCGGCTGGACTCAGCCTGGTTCGGGCAGGGCGCGCAGATCAAGCAACGCGCTCTGGATACCGCCCTGCAATTGGTCGCTTGACCACTTGCTTACGCTCGGTCAGCCTCGCGCAGACCGAGCGTTTATTCCTGCGTGGTAATAGCCGAAAGCTAGGCCCTCCACCAGGCAGCAGCATTCGCAGTCCTTTCCACACTACCAGGTGTGCGACACAAACCACCTACAAATTCAAAACCGGGTATAAAACAGGGTACATATAACTTCGTAATTCGCCTCAGAGGCTACAGAGCTTGGCCTGGAACCCAATACTTACCATCTAACGTCTTCTTTGAAAGCCCCGTCCTCAAGCAGCGAGTAGATAGCATCGCTCGCGAGATAGTCGCTTACGCAGATGGCTCGGATGTTCTCGCGCGAGCCCTGCTTGTGGTGCACCAGGCCGATCGGCAGTGCTAGTCCGATATGAGGGACGCTGCCGTGCGACCCTTTGGCTTGCCTGCGCTTAATCAGGTATTCCTCTGCAAATTCACGCACACGCTGTTCGTTCGAGGCGAGATCACGGAGGAAGAAAAATCCCTTCTCGCAGGCCAGGAACAGGTCCTGCTTCTGCTTGTGGCTGGAGAACCCGCTATAGGTCGAAAGCCAGGGTGCCTCATTGCATGAGGAGACGATCTCATGCTCCGCCGCATCGAAAGCCGGGAGGCGCTCCCAGGATCGGCTCATCTCAGTGACAGTCCGTTTGCCCAGGCGCAGCACAATACGGTGCAGCCAGACATGGGGTGTTAAGCGGTCATCACGTTCCTCGGCTTTTGGCTCGACGTAAGCGACCAGGCGAGCGCGGCCGGTGACACACAGGCGGACAAGTGCGTACCCCTCTGCATCGAGATAGGCATTGATTCGCTCGAGCTGGGTAGCCTTGCCATGCTCGAGGAGGTAGACGACATCCAGCACTTCATTCCAGTCCGAAGACCCTTCGTCTCCCAGCGACGGGAGTGCTTTGCCGCGGTTGGCCGATCGCCACAGCCGAATAGCGTGATTGAGCGTCTCCGGTGCGCTCTCAGCTGCGCAGATACCATTGCTAACGATGGCTTGCAGCATGCGTTCGCGAGCAGGTTTTTCCGCTTCACGCTCCGCGTTCAGCCAGGCCAAGGCACGTTTAAAGAGACGGAGGTAGGCGACATTCTCGATCCGAGAGAACCGATCGTGAATGTAGAAGTGGAGCTGCTCCGGCTCTATAGCATCAAGCACCAGGTAGGGGACAGGCAGCGAGTTATCGAAGCCCTCGTTACTGCGACGGTAACCGCGAGGATAGGCCTTCACCTTGCGGGCTTTTTTGTTGATCGTCACGTCCAGTTCGACAGCCGTACCCTTGTCTCCCTTGAAGGCAATCAGAACCCCTGACTCGCCTTCGTACTGGGCAGAAAACTGGACTCCACCAGGGCAAGCACCTTCGTTTGAGACGATATCCTTCCATACCCCAAAGACGCGGGCGCCACTGGTGAGATAGCGGTTTCGGCTGCGCAGCCAGTCCATGACAGGAGCGGGGCGGTCGGCGCCGGCAAGCAGGGTGGCTTCATCGTCGTCAGAGATGAAGCGCATGTGCTTCTCTTGGAAGTCCATCGACACGAAGTTCAGACTCTCACCGCCGGCGTAGAAGTTACCGAAAAGCTTCTCGCGATGGTCGAGGCCGCAAAGCAGGATCAGCAGGCGCTTGTAATGAAGCGCATGCCGTTCATGCTGAGTGAGGGAGGACGTGTACCGGAGGCTCTCGAAGGTGATTGCAGAGCCATCTACGCCTCGAAAAATCTTGTCGGTCTCATCCTTGGTGGGGAAGAGGCGTGCAGCCTCAAGGTGGCTCTCTACCGGCGAGCTGACGTAGAAGATGTTCTCGCCATCGCGAACCAGAAGGAACACCTTCTTGTTTTCCATGTTCTCCAGAGCGCTTTCCAGCGGGGAGGCGTCTTTGTAGGACACATGGCGGCGGGTGGCTGCCATGCAGAGCACACAGCGAGGAGCCAGGAACACTTGGTCGACGAGGGCAGGTTCCTTGCCGAGCAAGGAGAGGAAGCGGTTAATCGAGTTGTGATCGGTGCTGTCGTTGACGTCGAGGAACACTGCCAACTCTTCTGTCATGACCAGCTTTCGCTGGACGATGGTAAGAGGTTGGTCCTCGGAAGCGCTTCTGCCGCTTGCAACGCGGTGAACGTACACATCCTTCCCAAGATAAAGATCCAGGGACTGGAGGCCATCGCTGATCCGCTTGACCTGTTCCTGCATTTCCCTAGCGCGAGCCATGGGAATCTCGACCTGTTCGGTGTAGTAGGGCGCCATCGCAGAAAATGCGGCTGAAAGCTTCTGTGTTGCTTTCTTCAGCCATTCGGCCTTGATGCTGACAATGTCTCTCTGGTGGTCTGCCTGGCCACGAAGTTGGATCATGCTCGCTTCGGTGACGCCGCGCGCGATAGCTGTGCCCAGGGTGAGTGGCGGGAGCCCGTCGGTCAAAGCGGGGAGGGTAGTTGGTTCGTCTTCGCCACGCTCTTTCCTGCGCTCAGCCAGGCCTTCTGAAATGATCTGAGCTAGGCGGGCTGGGTTGGTTTGCACATCCTGGATATCGGCCTGCATCTCATTGATTCGAGACATGGCCTCCTGCTGCTCCTGGGCACGTTTAGCTTGCGCCTCTTCGACGCTTACTTGCTCGAAGCTTCCCAGGAAGTCTTTCAGAAGGAAGGCGTGCGTAGTGAGCTCCCAGCCCTTGTGCTTGACCTTGCGCTTGTCCTGATGGCCGTAGTGGCGTGGATGTGCGCGAAGCTTGATGGTGTGCGGGAGGTTGTCGACATAGGCGACATCCGAGATCGCCAAGATTTCACCGAGTGGGATCAGTTCATCAGGCAGATCTACAGTTGCCCGGACGTACTGCCCGGCATCGATGGTCTGAACGCGGTTGATCCGTTCGAACTTCGGCTCTTCGTGTTCGTCGGCGAGAATCAGGTCGGACATGTGGGCCTCAATCTTTGGCGGCGCTTGTTCAGATCCTGCCCTGTGGGCAAGAGATGCATTCAGGCTCTCACGGGACTCCCATTTTGCAAGTGGCCAAGTCACCGCTGCGAGTACCTGTAGGCGATCGATATAAGGAGCATGCTGGCTGAGCCCAAACATGCAATTTTGGGGACCTGAACGCAGGCTGCAGCTCTACTTAGCGGGTTTCTCCAGGGATTTCAGGAGGGTATGAACGATTGCATTGGCGCTGCTCATCTCCAGCCAAATGAGTGCGTCCAATTCAGACGGCCTAACGCCGAGCCCATGGCTGAACTGGATGAACTGCTCCTCAAGAGCTAGATAGTGGCGTTCCACGGTGAGGCCAGGGCTGAAGAACCGCCCTAGCTGTCCAGCTCGCAGCACATGGATGTCGAGGATGGCCACGTCGTCGGCGTCGAGCCAGTTGCGGGCAATCCAGGATGCTGTCTTGTAGCCGATCCCTGGTAGCTCGAGCAGCCAGTTTCGAAGTGCCTTTCCGCTTGAGCAGGGTGGCCCCTCCACGTCTGCAGCTGACAAAGCAGCGGACAGGTATCTCGCCTTCTGGGCAGCGAATCTGTAGCGCACCTGCCGGCCATCCACCTGCAGGGGCTCTTTCAGCCAGTTCTGCAGCGTCTGCTCATCAGGTGGCATGCCATGAAACGCACCTTTCTGCCTGACATGATGAAACGCAGCGACGCCAATTCTGGCGGGGATTCCGTGCCCACCAAGTAGGCAGGCGCCAATTTCCTCTTTGAGGGTGGCCCCAAGCTTGTAGTTGACAGTGATGCCCAAGATACGACGGCATAGGATCTGATAGGCCCAATAGGCGGGAGAGGGGAACCCTTCCACTGGGCCCCATAAAACACCTGGCACAACCTCTTCAGTTGCGCCGGGTAGATCGATTGATATGGTCACCTTATCCAGGAGCACAGCCGCTGATTGTCTGGAAGGTGCACCTGTGGGTTCGTGACTAAGGAAAATGTTGTCTTCAGACATACGGGCTCAGAGTCGAGTGAGGTGCGAGCCTCTATTCAACACTCTGAGCCGGTATAACGGACGATCGGTTGAGCCCCCAGACAGGGCTTATTGGCTGGCTAATTCGCCAGCCCTGTACGTCAATGTGAAACTGTGCCCCTGACAACCGCAGGCACGCTCTCGATCGTGCGAATAACCATCCTGCCCGCCTGGGTAGGCTGGTCGTTCACCGGCGTGACGACCACAGTCACCACGGCCGCAACCGACCATGCTCCTTCTAGATCCTTTGCCCGGTAGGACACTGAGGTGGTGCCATTCCAGTCCAGTGCCGGCGTAAACAGAAGGCGGTCGCCCTGGATCGATGCTGAGCCGCTAGCGGCTGGAGGAGAAGTGACCATTTCAAAGACGAATGTCTGGAGGCTATCAATGTCAGTGGCTTTCAGCGTCACCGCTCCAAGTGTGTCCTCAGGCATGGTAAGCGTCAGCGATTCCGCAGCTGGTGGGTCATTCACTGGTGTGACTGTAATTGTGATCGTTGCTGGCCCTGACCAGGCTCCAGCATCATCCTTAGCTCGGTAAACAATGGTCGTAGTCCCAAACCAGTCTACTGGTGGCGTGTAAGTCAGAAGGGAGCCCGACACGGATGCGAAGCCCGACGCTGGTTGTTCGACGATTTCAAATGTGAAAATCGAGCTGTCCACATCAGCCGCGGTCAAGGTGAGCTTTCCTACTGAGTCCTCTGCAAGAATGAGCGAGCGAGGAGACACGTCTGGTGGGTCATTCACAGGTCGAACTGTAATGGTGACTACAGCTGGTGCGGACCATGCACCACTTGTGTCTTGAGCTCGATAGGTGAGAGAGGTGCTGCCGTTCCAGTTTGCTGCAGGTGTAAAAGTCAGGGTCGCCCCAGAAATTACCGCAGATCCATGCGAAACATTTGGGGATGTGACGATTTGGAAAACAACAGGCACAGGTGAGTCGACATCAGTAGCAGAAAGGGTGATTGATCCGGAAGTATCTTCGTCAATCGACAGAGTTTTTGCTTGAGACACGGGCGCATCATTTACTGGTGTGACGGTCACCGTTATGGTCGCAATATTCGAATCCGCACCGTCTGAGTCTGTTGCTTTGTATGTGAGCGTGGTCGTCCCATTCCAGTTTGTGGCCGGCGTAAATGTAAGAGTCTTCCCTGAGACATAAGCAGTCCCGTGAGCAGGGTTAGAGGAGATGATCGTAAAAGTGTGAGTGTCTCCTGCGTCTGGATCAGCAGCCGAAAGCTGTATTGACGTGGGAGTGTCCTCAGGTGTTGTGAGGGATGTGCTAGATACCGTTGGTGCAGTATTCAAGTCAACGACGCAGAGTTCATAGGCGTCAACGCTATAACCTTGTCCGCTGAATTTTGTTCTGTAGCTACCGCGCTGATAAGTCGTTCCGGCATAGCTGACGGTGCTTGCGCTTGAGTTGCTAAAGACGTTGTTGTTCAGCGTCCAAACCCACTTTTTGTTGCCACTGCTGTAGTAAACGGCGGTACCGCCTTGGCTCATGTTGCCACTGTAGTAACAGGTGGAGCCTGCCCCCATTGCTATTGGTGAGCATAGCGTTCCTAAAGTAAGTACTACAGCAGCGGCCGCTGCCCGCTGCCCGCATTATACGTGAAAATACCTTGTAAAACAAAGACATATACTCATGACCTCTTCTTTGATTCAGTGATTGTTCCACTACTTAGTGGCTAATGATCTGCCTATCAGTCCCAATGAATGGGGTGTCGGTTGCTTAATTGGAAATGAGTCAGCAGGTGGCAGAATGTCTGCCACCCCCCAAATCCTCAATTTGAGACAGAACCCCTTGTGACAACGGGTACGCTCTCGGTCGTGCGAGTAACCATGCGGCCCGCCTGTGTAGGCTGGTCGTTCACCGGAGTGACGACCACAGTCACCACGGTCGGAGCCGACCATGCTCCTTCCAGATCCTTTGCCCGGTAAGACACTGAGGTGGTGCCATTCCAGTCCACTGCTGGCGTGAACAAAAGGCGGTCGCCCTGGATCGATGCTGAGCCGCTTACTGCTGAAGGAGGGGTGACCATTTCGAAGACGAACGTCTGGAGGCTATCAATGTCGGTAGCCTTCAGTGTCACTGCTCCCGGTGTGTCCTCGGGCAGGGTGAGTGTGAGCGGAAGCGCAACAGGCGGGTCATTCACTGGGGTTACAGTGATCGCGATCGTCGCCACGTTGGACCAGGCGCCGGCGTCGTCCTTGGCTCGGTAGGTAAGGCTGGTGGTCCCGTACCAGTCTTCCGGCGGGGTGTAGGTCAGTTTCCCACCGTAGATTGAGGCGAACCCATGCCCAGGCTGGCTGACTACTTCGAAAGTGAAGCTCGAGCTGTCGATGTCTGAGGCTGAGAGTGTGAGTGTCGCCGGAGTGTCTTCGGCAGTAGTGATTGATCGGCCAGCGACAGCTGGTGGATCGTTCACCGGGCGAACGATGATGGTGACAACTGCTGGCGCCGACCACGCGCCACTGGAGTCTTGAGCTCTATAGGTCAGGGTGGTGGTGCCATTCCAATCCCGAGCCGGATTGAAGGTCAGTGTGGAACCGCTGAGTGAAGCGTTACCATGCGCAGCGTTAGGCTGAGTGACTATCTGGAAGATGGTTGGTGCAGGTGAGTCAATGTCAGTTGCCGTGAGTACCACGCTGCCCGAAGTATCTTCGTCAGTGGTGAGGGTTTTGGCTTGAGCAACCGGCGGGTCGTTCACCGGTGTGACGGTGATGGTGACTGTAGCGGTGTTTGATACAGCACCTTTCGAGTCTGTTGCTCTGTAGGTGAGGCTGGTGGAGCCGTTCCAGTTCGGCTTCGGATAGAACAGTAAGGTCGAGCCTGCAATCGAGGCTGTGCCGGCCTCGGCGCCGGGCGATGTGATGATCGTAAAGGTGTGCGTATCACCAGCATCAGGATCTGTGGCGGACAGGGCAATCGAGCCGGTCGCATCTTCGGCTGTTGTAAGGCTGCGGTTGGCTACGGTGGGTGCAGAGTTGAATTCCCCGCAGAGCTCGTACTCGGTCCAGTTACCTGAGAACGCGCTGCTTCGACTGCTGCCGAAATAGTAGGACTTCCCGCCGGCGGTAAACGCGTGAGAGCCCCAGTTCTGCGGCTTGCTGCTTTGCGGGCCTTTGATTGTGAACCTGGACCCATTGATGACCGCGTTCCAGTCGTGGCTGTTTGAGCCGTCGCAGATCTCCGTTTCGGAGTAGGTGCAGTCGGCCATGTAAACGTAATTGCTTCTGTCGTACAGGCAGCTGGCAGCTTCAGAGGCTGTTGATTGGAAAATCAGGAGTGCGAATAGTGGTGCGCCTGTAAGTGGCCATCCGCTCCTGGCCCGCTTGCCCTTGCCCAGCGAGATTATTTTCAATGTCATGGTGCCCCCTGCAATCAGATTGAGGGCACATGATCATCCGTACGAAAAGCCTTTTTAGCTCAATCCGTACCCCAAAGAGGGAAAAACTAGACAGATCTGTCTACATGTGGAATCTGTCCCAGGGTGGTTTGTAGTCGGAGCTCCTGATTTCAGCTGATTTGCTGCAGATCGTGGCTCAACTCCAGGGGCTGCTGAGGGTTGATCCCTGAAGGTCGGACAGTATTGAAACCCGTGGTAACGCTGTTCAGGGTTTCTATCCAATGCCGCTCTCGGTCATAGATGTAGGCGGCTTTATCTTTGCAGTCTTCAGGGAAACTGATGCTTTCGAGCACCGTGTATTCCCAGTCAGTGACGGGCGCAGCACGAAGTGCCTCATGGAATTTGCACCCGGTTGGCGTGCACAGATGCTGCCACCACCTCAGGGTGAAGGGTTGTGTTGTCTGGCCTACATAGCTCATGCCGGTTGACCGCTGCCGGATTTGGTAGATCACTGGGGGCAGTTTGCTTTCCCCCGCCAGGCGGTATTCCTGGACGTCTTTCAGTTTGCCGGCGTCGGCGCATTTCTTCGAGCAGTAGTCCTTCCCTTTGAAGTCGGCGTGCGCATCGTTGTACTTGTCGATAAGTCGGAAACCAGCCCCGCATTCCTTGCAGTTTGTCTGGCGGAACCGGCGAAGGATGTACTCGTTGGTTGGGTCAACCTCCTCGATCCTAAGCAGATAGGCATGCTCATCCATGTCCTTCTTCAGGACCCGGAGAGGGAAGGTGCGGCTGTATTCCTCCTCGATCAGTTCTTTGGCCTTTTTCTTATCAGGAGCACTCACCAGGCCGCTATAGACTGGAGGCCAGGCCCATTCATAGGAGGGAACATACTCAGAAGGTTTTTTTCCCTTAATCGTGTAGTAGAAGTCAGGCACTGAAATGCTTCCCTAGGTAGTCAGCGATGACTCCGATTCTGCATGCCCTGGTGAATATGCAATCTCAAATTGGGCCCGTGGCCTGGCCGTGTTGCGGTTTTAAGGTTTGGTGAGAAATTTGTGGCTAACCGCCAAAGGAGTGAAAATCTTCACCCATTGGTCCAGGCCACCCTGATTAGAAAGGCGACAGCATGAGCTTTACGATCACCCATGTTCGGGACTATCCCGGACCACATATTGCCCTCCAGGTTGTTGAACTGGCGGTAGAGAACCTCACCGATATCACCCTCCTGGCAGTACCGCCGAGCAACCTGATGTACGAGGTCTATAAGCACGCGATCGGCGTAGAGATTGGCGTGTATGTCGAGCATATTGGCCAGACCGGTGACATCAAGGTCGGAATGGTTCAGGCCACAGACGAAGCTGGTGCGTTGATTGGGTTCCTCATTTACCTGCCAGTAAATGGCTGCCCTGATGCCTGCGGCGTGACCTACATGGCTGTCTCCGGCCGGCGCCGGCGTCAGGGTATCGCGCGCGCGATGGTTAACGAGATGCTGGCGCTGTTCCCACATGCGGGACTGAGCTGCTCTATTGAGAAGGTGCCGTACTACGAGGCGCTGGGGTTTCAGGTTCTGGATCGCCGTGACAACCAGGTGTACATGAACACTCGGGATTACACGGCCGCCGGGATGATGGGAACACTCAATGTGGCTCCCATCTATGAATCACCGGTGGTGCAGCAGATTCAGGACGAGATAATCAGAAAGTATGGGCGCCGGGCTCTGGTTGATGCGCAGAAGCAGCTGGCTCGCAGCTATGAGCGAGGGCAGGCCCGTGCCGAGAAATTCGTACGCGAGCACCTGGCTACGAAGGCAGCGGAAGTGGGTTGAAGAGGTCGCTGGGCGGCCGCCGACTGGTGGCCGTTACAGCAGATCGTAGCACCCGGTCTTGATCTTGGACTCAATGCAAGCAAAGGTCCGCTCGGTTGAGCCTGTCGTTTCTTTCGTGAGAGTCACCCCGTCACCAAGCGCAGCTGATACCGCTCCACGTACGTGGAAGCTCCCTACGTCAGTTACCAGCGTGGTCGAAGTCGAAGAGGACGTCTCATGGAGATGAATACTGGTGATGTTGCCGACTGCTGTGCTCACGGCGGTCTTTGCGAAGATCCTGGCAGGGGGAGCGCCAGAGTAGTCCCTGGTGCTCGCCCAGGTGATGAACATAGCGAGCAGAAGCGCGACCCAGGGGAGGAGCACGTAGTTTCGGTTTAGGGGCTTGCTTCTGATAGACATGACGGGCGTCTCGGCTACTGACTTTGATCAGAAGTATCTTCGCAGTCGAGAGAAGTAATCATCAGGCAATCAGCCCCGTAAACCGGGGCTAATAGGGGGCGGCTGTTTATTTGCCTGCAGCTTGTCTAGCGACAGCGAAGTACCCGTACACGTAGTCACCTATTTCACTCCCCGTGGGACTCTGCCACTCACATTCGCCATCGTTCCAGAGAAGGTCGCCAGACTTGATTCTGGCTTCCATATCCTCAGCTGACAGCAGATCGTATCCATCAGGTGGCGGTGCGGTATCTGTCATCGCTTCATGTCCTTTAGCAGGGCTTACCTCAAAGTCAGGTTGGCAGCTCACTCGCGAACGGATGCTGGGGGCCTGCATAGGCGTATCCGATGACGCGATGGATTGGAATCTCCAGCGGTTCAGGGATAACCCCGGCAAAGCTGAAAGTCAGAAGAGCCCCAGCTTTGAAGGTTTCGGAATCCACGATTTTCCCCTCATGGATCGATCCGTTATCCAAGAGAAATACCACTGGCCCGTAGCTGTTCGGCGGCAGGCCGCTCTTGAAGTTGAGAGCAAACGGTAGTTCCCCGTCGCCCATCACCAGGGGCAGTTCATTGAGCGAATTTTTCATGGAAGGCCTTCTGATTGTTGATCGGCCTAAGGCTCTCATTTTTTGCTGGAACTGCAAGAGGCCAGACCAGCATGCGAGGTTGACTTACAGGCCCGGTTCCAGGGGCGGACAGATGACTTGCGGTTTCAAAAAGGATGGGAGAATTGAGTGTAGATGGCTGCTTGAGAGTAGCCCCTGAACGGTATCCTCTTGGGGAGGAAAATTATGGCCAAGGTTCGCCGATTCTATGCACCAGGTCTTGATGGCTTGGCCCGATCCAAGGAGTTCGCCCTCCGGGAGATGACTGAGCTGGTACTGGGTTCGGATTACGACTCCCTTGCGAAGGAGCTTGCATCCAATGAGAGCGAGCGGTTGAAAGAGAAGCTTCGAGCAGACGAGGCGGAGCGTGCCCTTGTCTCTCTCAGGGACCAGCTCGAGGCGCTAAAGGTGTCTTCGGTAGCCGCGTACGCCGTTGTTGGTGGCGACGATGGCGGACCGACGCAGAAAATGTCTGTGGCTGCAACTGATGGCGTCCAGTACGCGGTTTTTGGAAACAAGCCTTCGGCGGAAGACTGCAAGCAGGGGGCCGGCGAGCAGGTGTTGCTTGTCCGAATAGTCGATGGCGTAACCCTCGACCAAATAGCCACCCAACACAAAGGAGATAAAGATCATGACCGGTAAAGAGCACCTGAAAGGACACATTTCCTTCGCTGACATGGTGAGCACCCATATTGCGGCATGGCGTGAGGCGCTGACAGACACGCTCATGCTCAAAGGCGATCCGGATGACCGTAATTTTATCGAGCATGAGCTCAAGGCCCTGGATGACATTGAGGCAGCTCTGGAGATCGAGTTAGGCGCAACCGCTCAAGGAGTCGTAGCCGAGACGGGGTCGGATGAGTTGAAGGTCACGAATAAGATCCTGACTGAGGCGTTGGTACCGTTTGCTCGGTATGAACAAGCTCGAAACGGCATGGGTGGCAACTCGCCCAAAACTGGAGCTTTGTGGTGCTGCTCGGATCGATCTGGTGATCGCGAAATCACCGTAGAAGACATGCAAAAAGCCCTTCGCCTGGTTGAGGAGCACGCGGCTACAGCGCTCTAACGCTGAGAACTGCGAGAGACAGTTGCATTCTTTGGGAGTGCGAGAGAATGCAGTCTGTAAGTCGCTTGAAGCGCTATTGAATTGCTAAGAGAGGATGCTCATGCAGGTAGACAAAAGCGGGATGTATGTTTCGTACGGGATGCCCGTCGACCCGAATGCCCGGACGAAACAAAGTCATCCGTACAGCTACGACCCGATCACCCAATTCCTTGATTCATCGGTGAAGCCTAACGGCACGATCTATACCGATCGGCTTCTCCAGTGGGACTTCAAGAAGCATGACCTCCTGTGCGAGAAGCACTTTGGCAATCGCGGCCAACGCTGGGAGGGGAGAGCCCCGAAGAAAATCGAGGCGTTCCTTCGTGATTGGTGCGAGAACCAAGGTCTTCAACTGGCCGCGGTGATTGAGTACTGCAACGTTGCTACTGGTTATCCAACCTGGCGGCTGGACTATTTTCAGCCTGAAAGCGATGCCTGACCCTGCTTCATAGAAGGTGTCAGATCCAATCGTCACAAGGGATATCTCACCCCGACTTTTCAGGGCAGGAAACTGGAGACAGAAAGATGCCAGACAACCTGAAGAAACTGCTGGAAAGCATTCCGCAGCAGCCGCAACGTCAAGATTCCACCAATGATCAGTTGCGCGACCTCAGGGCTTTTGCAAATCGCCTGGGCTTGTATGACGCCGCTGACCTAATTCGAACGCTCACTTCCAAATAAGGCGATCCACCCAATGAACCGTAAATCCACTGATGTCGAGGGCTGGGTCGCCTTTCCAGTGAACGATCCCGCCTGGAAGAACACCTTCGAAGGCGGGATGCTGGTCAAGCTGGTGGTCTGCGATAACCGCGACTTCGATACCCAGCTCGGCGTTTGCTGTGGCGCCAATGTATTTGACGTGATGAGCGAGACATTTGTAGGTGATGACAAATGCCCGCAACCTCTGTCGCCGATCGTCGACGAATCCGATCCTGAAGCCTTGCTCGCAGCGCTGGCGGCTGAGCAGAAAGCGCAGGGTGAATGGGTTTCGCGGCATTACCCCCGGTATGCCGATGCCTCGGTGCAGGGAATTGAGCAATACACGTCGCGGCCTTACGTCGCGGCTATGGTCATCGGTTCTACTGGGTGGTCCGGTTCTCGCGTTGAGGACCACCAGACTTGGGTCTGCACGTTTGAAGACCTGACTGAAGAGGGTAAGGCCCTTTATCGCCAGCTCCAGAAGCTTTATCAGGGCTGTGACATTCACTTGCTGACTTTCCTTGATACCTGAAGGTGGACATGCCGTATGGACAACCGACAACTCGACATTACCTCTGAAGGAAAGGCTCCTCTTGAAATGGCGCTGAGCATCGCCTGGCCGGGGGCCGTTGGTGGCAAGGCTACTCACTACAAGGAGATCAACCTTGCTACAAAGACTGACTACTACGGGAGCCCGACCAGTAGCCACAGCGAATCGCAGGTTGAGTCCGAGAAGGGGAAGAAAACGCTCGTTCTCCTATGGAAATCTGAGCAAGATGCTTTGGCGCTTCCGTACCCTCTTGACCTTAAGGAGGCTGTCAGCTTCGTCGCTGGTTGGCTGAGAAACGCAGATTATGGTCGTGAGCCTGGCCACGATGGCAGCAACGGGAAGGGATGGCGTGTATTTACCGAGGCCTGGGGGCACGTGGCCGGACATCGCTGCGCGATCGTGGCCGTTCAGCCAGCTTGGGCTATGTATGGGAAGTGACGCATTAAGAGGCGCTTAGCATGGCAGTGTACTTCTACGGGGAGGGCGACCATCCGGCCGGGTTTGTGGGCTACCGAGTTGTGACCACGATCGGAGAAGCTGATCTACTCAGGCAAAGATACTTCGCCCTATCGCAGTACAGTCCTCGTGAAGCATCGCATTTGGCTGATGAGCTGGATGCAAAATGGCGGGCTGAGGCAGAAACTGTCAAAAGGGAAAACCGTATCCGCCGTGGGCGTGCCAACGGCGGGCCAGGCATCATTGCAATGGGGCTTCGGGCAGCGTTCAGAGTTGAGCGTGGACGGAAATCGCACTACGGGACGTACGTCACTCCCTGCTTCATCGTTGGATATCCTGGATATGGCAAGGGTCAGCAGGTTTTTGCCACCACGGTGCACGGCTTTGAAGAGGCGTTCGAGAAGGCGGTTGACCTCTTTTGCAAAATTCACCTCTTGAGCGCCAGCGAGCGTGAATCGCTCATGCGCAGACGGCCGACTAAAACCCTTTTCTGTCACGCGCTTTGGCTGAACCTTCTAAAGAAGGGACACATCATTACGGAGGCAGAAGTGAAGGGCAAACTAACGAAGGTGAAAGAACGATGACCGAGTTTGAGTGCTTCCTCCCATGGGTGGATGGTCGGCCTTTGATTAACGCCGTCGGCTCATCGGAGAACGAATGTCACGCCAACCTGACCATGATTGACCTTTCCGATGAGGAGTTGCAGCGAGTCCAGATACTGCCTGCAACGATCAAGTTGAAAGGGGCGGCGCCACAGTAGAGGTCTCGATCCATTTCCTTGCATATCTGCCGGCCCATGGGAACCTAGCAGCAATTGCTATTGAGGGTACTGACTGTGGCTGGCATTGATGACTTTGTGGAAGAGGTACGGCGAGATATCACGCGGTTCCAGGCTGCTTGGCATGCTAAGCACAAGGAGGATCCCGAGCGATACCCTCTAGAACTACCCGCGGATAATGAAGGGCTGTGGTTCGAGTTCTTCATGGATTTCATGACCAGCGGGAAAGAGACCCTCTAAAATAGAGAGACCTCGCCTGTTCCCTGGAGCATCCTCATGAAGTGGCACCTGATCGAATCCGTGTCACTCGATAAACCGGCTCTCGGTTCCCCCTGCAATGGATGCGGCATCTGCTGCATTGCCCAGGTCTGTGACCTGGGTGTTGCGCTTGGCGACGATCAGAACTGTAAGGCGCTTCTACAGCGGTCAGAAGGCACGTTCTCCTGCGGCCTGGTGGACGATCCCTACCGCTTCATTCCGGAAGACGACCTATCCAAATGGCAGACTCTCGACCAGATGAGTGGCGGGACTGCGGGCGAGCAAGCGCTCAAAAGTCTTTATGCTGAGATGCTCGGTGCTGGCCGCGGTTGCGATAGCGATGACGAGGCCTTGCAAGAATGCATTGAAGAGGCGCAGCGCTTTTGCCAACTGCCCCTGAGCCTTCCTTTCTAGACCGATCGTCCCCCTGAACCCGCCCAAAGCCATCTACGAAAGGCGTGCACTGGGAGGTAGGCTGTAGTCTACTTCTCCGATCTTTTATGGGAGGCTCAACATGAAGAGCATCTTTGAGCGTTTGGCGCAGGCGCTCCAGGGAAACGCGGAATATCTCGCTGAGCTGCAACGGATTCGTGAAGCATATGACGCTGGCGTCAACCAGGTTGACGACGTTCAGGGCTTTGTAAAGCGGCTTCGGTTTGCTGGTGCTCTCGAAGCGACCACTGCAGGTAGCATCGAAATCGACTTGCTGTTTGTGGCTCCGCTAGATACTGCGGCAGGGGCGCAAAAGGAGCCGCTCTACGCACAGAACTCGATGCTTGGTGCAAGCAGTCCGATGGACAAAGAGGGTATGGTCTGGCAGCTGGAACAGACCATCAAAGATCTGCAGCGTCAGGAAACCACTGAGTTCAGGAGCCGCTATTTCGGCGAATGCCTGGCCATGCACAAAACTCTGGCAATGATCGGATGGCTCGATGCTGCTGAAACCGACAGCCTGTACCTGCAGATCGTAAAAGCTCACGAAAAGGCCATCGGGCAATGCCTCGACGCTGGCGAGCCAGTTTCACCTGAGGTGCTTCAGAAGGAGTCCTACCGGCGCCAGCAGGCAGAGGAGAGGTATGCTGCGAGCCAGGTTCTAGGGGCTTCAGATTGAAGGTGCAGATTTTCTCAGGAAGATCTATCACGGATGGGATTTTTAGTGCCGTCATGGCCTTGGCCAACGATGTCGGCCAGGGTGTGGTTGTAGCTGAATAGGCAAAAGAAAACCCCGGCTCTGTTGGAAGCTACCGGGGTTATTTACCAGCTTGCTGGGCGATCAAAAATCTTCAGGCCGCTCATACTCCACGCTGGGATGTGCCGAATTAAGCAGCGAGAGATTGGTCTCTTCGCAGCTCAGGCGATTCCGGGCCTCCTCCAGCTTCTTCTCCAGGTCTTCGATCCAGCGACGCGTGTGCACTGCGCCAAGCGCTGCGCTCCTCTTTGCCCAACGAACAACCTGGTCGCGATCGCCTGAATAGGTGTTCTCGTACTGCAGGTCCCCATCATGAGTGATATTGGGGTAACCCAGGGCCTCGCAGTGCTTTTCCAGGATCTCGGCACCCTTGTAGGTGTATACCGGGATGGAGCGGGCGAACTGGTCGGGGGTCTCCAAAAGCTCTCGAAGCTTTGCAGGATCCGCCAGCATTTCCGCTTGGTAGCGAGAAAGGTCCTTGTTGGAGTGGCTATCGAGCTTCTTTACGAGCTGGCCATCTGGTCCAACGACGATTAGGTCAGGGATGTAGCCGGAGCCAATACACAGCCCCTGGGGCTGCATGTGGACGATATGCCCGATTTGGTAATGTTCCTTTACTGCCTTCCAGCCCATTTGACTGTCCTCAGATTCGATGTTGTATGAGTCAGCGGCCAAAGGCGGCCGCTGCAGACAATGTCAGTTCCAGACCAGGCGGTTTAGAAGTTCGGGCGGTACTCGAAGCCCGCAGATGCAGCTTCGTCGGTGAAGGGGTTGATAGCGGTCTTCTTGTTGAGGAAGCTATTCACCAGGGAGCCAGGGAACATTTGGATGGCATTGTTGAAGCGCTCGACCTCTCGGTTAAAGATGGTGATAGAGGCCGCGACGTTGTCCTGCTTCTCAGAAATCTCGCGCATCAGGCTGTTGACCACTTCAGAGGCCTTTAGGTCAGGGTAGGCCTCAAACGCGACGCGCAGGCCGCCCAGGAGCTCCTTGGTTTCCCGTTCGACCGTTTCCAGGGCATCGCCATTGGCTTCCTTGGGAAGGCCGCTGATTGCGCTCCGCAGCCGGGTTACTGTCTCAACTACTTTGCTTTCGTACTCTTTGAACAGTTTGGCCTGCTCAAGGAGTGCCTCGAGCACTTTCGTCTTGGCACGCTCGAATGCCAGAACGTCAGACCAAGCCCGTTGTGCACGGTTATGGCCGCCGATGATGCCGTTGTAGAGGCCGATGGTGGATAGAACTACGAGCGCCACGACGGCTATGGTGATGATCACGGAGATTTCCACGATTTCATTGCTCCTGAATAGATGCGGGGGTTGGGATAGGGGTGAAGTTGTCGTCGTGCTGCTCAGCCAGCCTGTGCACCAGCTGGAGGACGGTAGTGAGATGAGGAAGCTGCACGCCTTTGGCGATTTCCTCATAGAAAGCATCGGGATCAGCCAGGGACGTCTTCATCGAGTAGTCGAGCAGGTTGTCGTTGCCAAAGCTGACACAGAGGTTTCCGTCTTGGGAGAACTCGAGATTTGCGCTGGCCAGGTAGCGCGGCAGCTCTAGGAGGGTCAGGACAGTGGTTGGCTTAGCGAACTTCGCACAATCCATCTCAGTCGGCCCCGTGAGAGTGAAGTAGCTGTTGAAATCAGTTGAGGTGGTTTCCCAGCTGGTTTTACGGTCGATGTCCGACATGCCATCAGCTCGAACTGCGATTCCGCGTACCCATGGGAATCGAAACACGATGCTGTAGCGGTCAAAGTGGTCGTAGACCGTTTTAACCACGGTTCTATATCCGCCCTTTCCATCAGACACACGTTCAACGACGACACGCTTGTTCACGTAATGAAGGTGATGGAAGACATACGGGATGAGGTGCAAAGCCCCCTTGTATGTGCCCCCAAGCGACAGCTCAATCTCCCGGCTGTAGTTGCCGCGGTGGTAGTCCGCGAACTCAGCCATCAAGCGGGAAAGGATCTTCTCTGGATTCTTTCTGATGTGCTTGAGGCCAAGAGTGAGGTAGGACGACATCCGTGCTATGCGACGCGAGAGGTCTGGAAGCATGCTGGAACGGCTTCCGATATAGGTCAGTGCAGAGAGGGTAGATACCACTCCAAACACCGCCGGCACGATCTGGATAATGGTGTAATCAATGCCCGTGAAGCCGATCAGCCAGTGTCTAGCGCTCTGCGGCGCCCAGAGCATGAGCCAGATAGCCAGAAGTAGGAATGCAGCCCCGACCCCGGCCAGGATCCCAGGAGTGGTGTTGTCAAAAGTAAGCGGCCCTTTGAAGTCGCGAACCTTCTGAATAGCCGCCAGCAGGTCATCCTTGCTTGCGGCCGAATCCACGTCGTCGCTGACGGTATTGATCAGCTCGAGCAGCTGCTTGTTGTGGGTCGGAGATCCCATCAGTTCGTTTCTCCGTCGCCGACGGTGTCAGCAACCTGGTTGTTGGTGTTCAAGGTGGATTGAGCCTGGAGTGCTAACCGAAGAAATTGCTTGCGCAGATTGGCCCGATCCCGGCCTCTATGGAGGCATGGTTTGTCAGTTCTCGGCCGCAGCAAGAGCAGGAGCCAGTTCGACGGCCATAGGCGACTGCAGACTCCGCCGGCGCTCCACAGGAAACGAGTATTGCGGCCTCCAATTCACCTGAGACGTCCCGGCTGCGATAGAACTTCCCACTGGTGATCCGGCCCAGGTACTCGCCCGCTGTGTCTTTCAGGTATAGGGAGCCTGCCCACTTCCCCTTCTCGCTTGCGAACGAAAGAACAAAGCCCACGTCGCCGGCAAGAAGCCGAATTTTCGGGTGTTTGATGCCGTTGCCACGTGCCCGATCCATCGCGGTTGTGACCGCGCTCATGTCGAGCACCGGTAGGGCTTTTACCCGCTCTGCTTCTGCTGCCTCGCGCTTCTTCCTTTCCTCCTGTATCGCTTTGAAACTGGCAATGCACTTTTTGCCGGCAGCGATTTGCGATTCGGAAAGTTTCCCGCACCGCTTGACGTCATCGCGTAGCGAGATGGCATACGCGAAATCTGTGTCCCGCCACCACTCGGCGAACTCAGGATGCAGAGCCTCGAAGGTCTCTAGGTTGGCAGTCTGTTTCTTTTCGCGATTAGCGGCGGCCTTAGCTCGGGCTGCAGAGCGCTGGGCAGCAGTGGTTTTAAACGTGAGGGTTCCTTTGCCATTACATTTCAGGCACACGATTCCGTGCTCGGAACGGTGGTGGTAGCGGCCGGACCCAAAGCATTTGGGGCACGTCTCAATGATCAGGTCAGCAACGGCCGCTACTGATGTGTTCTTCGATGCGGCTTCGATCGTCGGAGGCAGCTCGACGTGGACAGGAGCGCTGTCAAATTCGTCCAGGTCATCAAACCCCTGAAACCCAATGTCCTCGCTCATCGAGCACCTCTATTTGCCGAAGGATTCATGTGCATGAAGTGATTTTCCACAATGTCTGGAAAGTGCAAGGACTCCACAGACCCCAACAGCACATGCTGTGAAGGTATGTCTAAATCAGTGTGTCAGGGGCGCAATCCGGCCCTCTCCTTGGTGCGAATAGGCACGCGCTACCGAAACGACTTTGAAAGACTGGGGCATCGTTCAACTCACAGGTACTTGAACCTATGACCGCTTCTCTTATGGGCCCCGCACACGAAGAAAACGAATGGAAAGCCGCCAATGGTTATGTGAAGGAGGAGCGCCCTGTTCAGCAGGTTCGAAAGCTGCTCGTGATAGGCGCAGTCAACGTCGTCTTCTTTACCGGCTCCAAGCCGCAAATGGTTGTAGCGGGCGAAAACCGGGACGTTATCAACCGTGTCAAAACCTATATTGATGGCGATAAGCTGGTCATCGAGCAGGAGGGCGTCACCATCCAGGGCGGCGGTGGCCGAGTCCACGTTTCGGGTTCAGGCAACATTGTTGCCGGCGGTTCGATTCACATTGGCGGGCGTGGCGGGGTGTCAATGAGCTTTGGAGGCTCATCTGCGAATGTAGTGGTTTCCTCGGGAGGTTGCCTTGTAGGCCTGGCGTTGCCAGAAGCCCCTACGGTGGGCATACAGGGGAGCGGTGAAGTCGTCCTGTATGGACTGAACCAGCAGACCCTTGAGATCAGCATCCAAGGGTCCGGCGATGTAACAGCCTTCGGGCGGGTCGATGACCTCGAGGTTGAGATCGCCGGCTCTGGTGATGTAGATGCCAGTGATCTTGTTGCAGCAGCCGCAAGGCTTTCGATCGCGGGCTCGGGAGGCATTGATGCGCATGTCACTCGGTCTGTGAAAGCCCGGATTGCCGGGTCTGGGGATGTCGTCGTACGCGGGAACCCGGCGGCGAGAGACCATTCCGTTGCTGGTTCGGGAAAAGTGAAGTTCAAGGGGTAGGCCGGTAGGCCTTTCTACTTGCGGCGCCTGAACACCTTGATCTTGTCTAGCCGCGGGGTAGGGTACCGAAGCATCAGGGTCATCTCAGGCACCTCCTCTACGGCGCTAAAGAACGCGTCAGTGGCGCAGCCCCCAAGGAACGGGGGAGAAGTACTGTAGTCCGTTACCTCCCCAATGAAGACGATCAGGGCGTCGTGTCGCAAGGAGGCTAGAGCTCGGTGCATCTCCCCCGTGGTCGTAGGCCAAGCAACCAGCAGTATGTCCATCCAGGCGCCGTACTTCGACACGGCTTCAATCACACTGATTTCTTCAACTTCGATGGCATGGCCAAGCATATCGCTGCCGTCGTGACTGCTTTGCAAGCTGGTAGCTATAACTGGAATGCCCTGCTCCCGGAGGAGGGCGCTGAGGTGACCGCGGCCGGCAAACACCTCCAGGACATTCTTGCCGTCGAGGAAAGTCGCCAAGCTAGAGATCAGCGGCTTACTCAAGTAGGCGTAAAGACAAGCGGCACGCTGCGCAGCGGCGGTGTCGTAGCAAACTCCTTCGGGAAGATCGTTGAAGCTGAGCACCCTAGCGCCTCCGGGCTAAAGAGTTGCTGACCCAACCTGATGCCCTTTGCCATACGCGGTGCCCAAGCTGCTTGGCGGACCGATCTCCAAGGAGACCGGCAAGTAGACCTCTCCACCAACAAACGATCAGATCAGTCTTTGTGGGCTCAGCAAGGCCGTAATGCTGGTACACTTCAGCAGCCACACACCTGCTGTGTTCTGCGCTGTCCAGTGCGTTCTTCAGGACCCTGGTAAGAGATCGATTCACTGCTGCTTCAGCAACGTTTTGAAGCAGCCTCCCGTCATCTGAGTCCCCTTAGGTACTCGTGAAGTCATTTCGCGGTTTTGGCCATCCGGTTTGAAGACCTCACCATTGGGTAAGGTGATGATGCACGTAGGCGAATCCAAGTGAAGGACCCTGTAGTCAATCTGATCCACGTGATCAGGCTTCAGCAACCAGAGTACAAGGGCTAGCGAACCGAATGAGGCCACACAGGCAGCAAACAGGGAAATCTTGCTTCTTGCCTGCATGCTTATTCGTCCTTCAGGCGTTCAAGCCTGCCGAACAAAGGCAACTCCATTAGGTACGCCTCATCGGGTCGGTACTGGCTGTTTTCCAGGCTGCGTAAAATCTGCATGGCGAGACTAAGCCCTTGTTCTTTGGGGATGCGAATGCGGACAAGGTCGGGGTAGTGCGACTTGCCGTCAGCGACAACCATTCCCTCTTCCAGGGTAAACACGTGGTCGCGCAAATCTGGAGCCGCAACCGTTTTCTCGGGGCTCGATGCCTTGATATCGGTCCCCTCCAGATCGCAAAGATCATTCGCCATTTTTTCGAGCAGGGCATGCTGGTCGATGAAGCTTGGGATTCGAGCCTTCCATACTGCTTTGTTGTTGTCT
This sequence comes from Pseudomonas sp. S4_EA_1b, assembly GCF_016307435.1. NCBI lineage: Bacteria > Pseudomonadati > Pseudomonadota > Gammaproteobacteria > Pseudomonadales > Pseudomonadaceae > Pseudomonas > Pseudomonas sp. S4_EA_1b. Next base: position 48,127 of record NZ_JAEILC010000056.1, read on the forward strand.
GCCTGCCGGCGATCGCGGTCATAGACCTTGATTACCAGCTGAAAGAACCACCAGTCGCCCCGGTGCCAGGCCTCGTATTGTTCCTGGGATATGGGGTACTCGGCGTTAGGGCTGACCTCAGGAGTTGCCGCTGGATCAGGAAGGAAGCTGATTTCCAGCGTGAGCCCGCGGTGCTCGATGTAAAGGGTGGTCTTCTCGTTCTGGTGCATCGAAATGGCGAGAAGAATGGGCTGATGGCGCGAGCTGGTCATGTGCTGCTCCGAGATAAGGTAGTGGGCTCGATTATGTCGCATCCTGGGGGAATGCAATACGAAGTGCCTGATACCTACATCAATTCGACCGATCTTTGCTTTTCCATTGATCGTTGTAACTCCGATAAATAGTTCGATCAGATGGTAGTTGCATCGATTTTTGGATGTTGTTTAGTGCACGTTTAGAAAGGCACAGCCGGATCTTAAAGGCCGAATGAGACTCCCAGGGGTTTGTGAGAGCCCAGGCCACCGGATCGATCCGGTCGAGGATGTGGTTTCCTCTGGATTCGGTCCGGGCACGCCAGTGTTGAAGAACATCAGGAAGCTCACTGTGTGGTACGCCCGCGAGGAACGCCAAGTCACTGGAGGTGTGTGGGGTCAGGTACAGGCTGTAGGAAGAGCGAGCGCCAGTTATATGGCAGGCATGAGCGCTTGCAGAGTTGATCCACCCCTGGCTCAAAGTGTGGTCGTGATTGATGTACAGGCAGTTTTTGTCGTACTCCGCCTTGTCGTACAGTTTCGCGATGCGGTACCGAGCCATGTCCTGGCCAATCCGTGAATGGTTGTCCAGTCCCAATTTTGCGTCATCGCGGCTGCAGTCAAACCAGACCTCATCTTGTGTGGCCAGCGCGTAGAGAGTTCCCACATTCGCAGCTAGGCGCTCCTCATACCATTTCTTGATGTCTTCCTTGCGCTCTGTGTACTCAGCGTACGCAAGGCGCTTGATCTCACGGGCCAGGTTGTACCGAGCGATGAACGCACGGTCGGCCAGGATCTGTTCTTTCGAACCAAAGCCGGCAGTGTCGAGCTTGTGGAACTCGTAATACTGGGTGTCATTGCGGCTGAAAACACTGTTTTTGAGGCGCTGGAGTTCACCTGATGAAATGAGCTTCAACTCATTGGAGCGTGAAGTCACATACGCAGAAACGTCACCGCTTCCCATCAGGTTCATCAACGCTGGATTTACTTTGGCGCTGTAGCGGTCGACCATCCACTGATTGTGGTCCCCGCCGAACTCCCCGATTGCCTCTCGGACTGCATCGTCAGGGTATGCAATCTCCTGGACGTTAAGCTCCTTCGCCTGGATTCCTTCGTATTGAACGACAGGTAGCCCCGCCTGTTTAGCGTGCTCGATAAGGGTGGATTCGATCTTCACCATGTCGCCGGTGTAGGAGAGCTGAGCGGGCTCGATCGGCTTTCGCCAAAAGCGTTCGACGATCAGCTCGAACATCAGCGTGATCCAGATGATTTCTTCTGGCATCAGGTCCTTGATGGGGGAGAGCGGGAAGGCCGTTTGGTTGAGAGGGGCTATGGCGTTTCCGAAATCCTGCTTTTCGATCCAGAGGCTGCCTGATTCCTCGTCGTACTGATAATTCATCAGGTTGTAGGGAAACCAATTCTGCACGACACGCTTGCCGAAAGACTTGTCCGGCCGCCGGGACATGTATGCCTGCAGCGGGTGAGAGTGCTGAGCGATGTCTGAAAGAGTGATGACGTTGCCACCATTGCGGATGGCGAAGACGAAGTAGCTTTGGTAGTCGTCGGGAGTGCGGATCAGGTTGAGTGACACGCCGGAGGGCGCTTTGCACACAGCCTGCAGCATCGAGTTGATGTTCCAGAACTGATAGACCTCCCGGTTGTAGACTGGCTTGAAGGACTCATCCTCGGTAGCGCCAACCAGGAAATGGTCGACGCGTAGGCGCTGCATAGATTTGAGGGCGTCACGGCGCAGGAAGGCTATATCGTCCTGCTGCTCAATCAGGGTCATGACTTCGTCACGGTCGGCGTGGTAGTGCCGCACAGCCTGGCGAGTTACTAACTGGAAGTGGGACAGGTCCTCGAGCATTTCCTTGTCGTTCATGATCGAGAGCAGCTTTTTGATCTGTGCAACAAAGGACTCGACCCGTTCAGGCTCGTTCAGGAGCTCGTTGAGCTTGAAATGCGTGTGCTCGATGAAATGCCTCGAGAAGTAGCTGAGCAGCAGGAAGCCTGTGATGTTAGTTTCATCCAGGTCAAGAGCCTCTTTGATGGCCTCGCTCATCGAGTGGACGGCCCATTCAGAGAGGCGCCCAGAGAGTTTGAAGCTACGGCGGTCTTCATCGAAACCGGTCACAGCCACCCAGAGGTTAAGTGCTTCAACAAGGCGTTCATGCTTGGTCATCGTCGATGCTCTGTCAGGATCGGTCTAGAAATTGAAAGTCGATTGGGTGCCCAACTTTCTATGGGGCTGAGTGGTGGAGCAAAGGTCGTTGCGTAGTGAGACGAGATAGCCGTCTATTTGCTGCTGAATCTCGAATGGCGTACGCGCGCGATCGACCTGGTCGAGTCCGCGTTGCAGAAAGCCTTTTGGGAAGTAGCCCAATGCCGGGATGGAGAGCTCACACGCAGCTACCAGGCCGGCCAGATCAGCACCCGTCTGGCCACCGCTACGCATCAGCTGGATTGGTACGGCCTGGCATGCGGCACGTACCGCCAGGTAGATCCAAAGGTTGACGCTTTCTTGGGTCCACCCGTGTTGGGAGAGCGTGTATATGCCGTTGCCAGCCACGTTGAGCGTTGAGGCGCCATGCTTGCGCAAACTCGCCGCCAAGATCATGCCGGCCTCTTCCGCTGGGGTGGTGAGCGGTATCGCGATATATCGCTTCCCGGCGGCCTTGTGGGTGAGGCGCTCACCCGCGGTACCGAAGTCCGAGGCAAAGGCAACTGTCAGATCGGCAGACTCAGCATTCACGAGAGTCCGAGCTCGATAGCCAGGAATAGGATGTTGCTTAAGTGTCAGCATGGGAGCGAAGTCCAGAATCAATGCTGTCAGTCTCTCATTTCCCCCAGATATGCAAGCCGGCGTTGGGCCAGACTGAGGGCCTTGAATGGTCCTTTGCGTTTTGGGAAGATGCAGGCTCTTGTGTGTGCCGATGCCGGTGCACCTTGTCAGCTGCGCCTGCAGCACCATTGGCCTAGTGCCGCAACCCATCGGGGAGCCATCCCCGCCTGGGTGTGGTTCTCCCTTAATCTGTGGAGAGAACCATGAACCAAGTTAAGCCCACCAAGACCCTGGAACTGACCGTAGAGGTAATCACTCGCTCGACTGTAAAGGTCGTCGTAGAGGTTGCTGAGGAGGTCGGCCTCAGTCGCTATGGTGAAATTGGAAAGGCCCTTTTCGGCGCTATACCTCAAGCGATGTTCAACGTTGTCGAACGCCGTTTCGAGCGTGTCTCGTTCGACAAATCCGATGAGCCTGCAACCGTCTCCGTAGCAGAGGATTGTGAGGGGGCGCTTCGGCTTTCCAAGTGCGTTGATAAGGTTGACCTGGTGCTGGAGGAGTGTGGCAGCCTCGACGAGGATGGCCATTTTGTCTTCTGTGCTGGGCATGACAACAAGCGTCAACCAGTGATCACCTGGCCGGTAAACCCGAACAGCGTTGTCGGTGTAACGGCGAAGGTCACACCATTCACCGAAGATAAGAAGCAGATCGTTCTGGCGCGTTTGGCGAAAGCTTTTGCGCCTGATGCTCTTCCTGAAGCACTGGAGGTTACCTTCCAAGAGTTTGGGCAAGACGAGCTTAAATTCGTGGATGACGGTGAAAGCTATGCAGAAGTCCTCCTGGTTGCTTCGGTGAAGCGCTCGGAGTTTACGTATAGCAGCTGGGATGAGTTTTCCAGCTTTGCTTTCGGCATCTTCGATGAGGATCCGTGCAACCTGATTGCTGCGGATATCCGCGTAGCAATTGATCGCTATATGGCTGAACGAACTGTGGCCACCCACAGCGTCGCTTAACCCCTTCAAAACCCCAGCGGGATTTAGCCCCGCTGGGGCTGGTCCTGCTCCTTTCAGGAGTGATTCCATGTCCGCATTTCAGCAAATCATCAACCCGCTCAGCGCCTTCGGAAACGTCTACTCCGGAGCTGATTACTTCGGTCTCCAGATGGTGAAATTTTGGTTCAACAACCGGCTTCACCAGGTGCTGGTTGGCACCGAAAACTGCGAGAAGCTTCGCGAGACCTATAACGGATCTGCGGAGGACTTTGAGCGTGACTGTGTCACCCGGATTGGCACTGCCTCTTACGAGGATCAATCCGCGCCAGCGGGGGAGGTAGTTGCCTTTCTCAACCAGTGGCGCCAAGCCAGTCATCGTGATCGTGTTGCACGACTTACGAGCCAGCCTGAGCGCTACGGGTTCCTCACTGAGGAGGATCTGGAACCTGCTCCACCGGTACTGGTTCCGGCCTTCTACGTGCAGGGCAGTGGCTGGGTTAAAGCGCAGGATATCGAGGGCGCTCGATTGATGGCGGGTTTGTAGCTAGGAATCCCCCGGCATAGTGCCGGGGTGTTTCCTGAGATCCCACTCCAATGCTTTCAGCATTGGAATGCGATTTCCACGTCAGGGGGGAGCCCCGCCACAGGGACGAATTGGCAAGTAAGTCCTTTGTTTAGGGCCTAGGCTCGCTTCCATCTATTAACGCCCCTGAGGATGCGAGCCGATGAGTGAAAAATGTGCTGTGTGTGAATTGAACAAGCCTTTCAAACTGTGGACCAAGAAACAGAAAATTGGTCTGGCTATTACCGCTGCCTTCCTTGTTCTATTTCTGTTCCTTCTGGACAGCAATGGTCCCTTGATGAAATGGGCGAGATCCGTTGACCGTGAGCAGCAAATCGAACAGATCGGCGCTCAGATGAGCGACCTAGCGGCTCAAGGTAAGCCTGACGCCATCGTCTGGATGGCCGTGAACCATCCAGGTGACCCGGAACGCCTCAAGGCGCTGGAAGCGTTAGCTGAGTCGGGAAATGGTGAAGCAATGATGACTCTCGCAACCATTAAGCATCGCTCTGACCCGTACCTCGCCAAGGTCCTAGTTAACAAGGCTGCAGCAGCGGGGCATCCCGACGCCGTCTTGGCAGTTGTTCGGCACCCCGATACCTACAAGCTGTAAGCCCAAGTCGAAATGGCCCCATCGGGGCCATTTTCGCATCTGGCATTCAAAGATTCGTACCACTTGCGGGGGCAAACTCGGGTTTATCCACTTGCTCGGTCAGAGATTATGAATCTCAAGCATGACTAGAGCAGGCGAGAACTGTGGACGCACGAGAAAAGCTAACCAAGAGCGAATTCACCATGCTTCGCTCGTTGGGTAAGCAAGGGGGCTACATGCGGTATGACGCCCCGTTGTGGAGGATTGGCCGCCGCTGGGACACCGACCATAACTTCGAGATCGAGGCCCGCGATGCTTGTGAGTCGCTACTCAAGAAGGGCTTGGTGATCGGGCAGAGACTGCATTGCTGCAACTACCACATCAGCATGGGCGAAGAGGCCTTCTACGTGCTATCGGCACGAGGGAAGGCTTTTCTCGAAAGAGCCAACCTGCCTCGCACAATCAGCGTTTTACAACCTGAAGTTTCCCAAATCATCCCTCCCTCGCAGGCAGCCATGCCGGCCTAGATGCGATCCCTTTCCACCTGGTGGACAGGGCTATATAGGGGCTCATCTTCCAACCAAACTCAGCAAACCCCAGCGAAAGGATAATGCGATGAACAATATCAACGCCGCGACCGATGTGAGAGACCTCGTCGGCGCTTCACCTGAAATTGGCGCTGCGATCGTAGCAAATACCACTACGCGGATCCTGCTGAGCAAAGAGCATCTCAGTCAAGCCGAAGGTCAACTTGTTGAGTCGCTGCTGAACCCGCGGAGGGACGTGCTGGTCAGCCTCAAGTTCCCATCCCTGTCCGGCCATTTCAATGTTGACCTCACAGAGGACCGACCTGTAGGGCTGCTTGTGGGCGTAAGCGGTTCCGGTAAGTCAGTCGCAGCCATGGCCCTTGCTCAGCAGTACTTGGGCGAATCAGGTGGTGAGGTGGTCTTGGTCACTTGCTATGCCCCGGCGGTTCGCCATGAAACCGATTTGGGCGCCAAGATTTGGCAGAAGTGTAACGATGAGCACCCCGACCGCATCCATCTGGCCCTGATCGAGGGCTTTCGGGACGTCGCTAAGTACAACTTCCCCAAGGGGAGCCTTGTGATTGTCGACGAATTTCGAGCCCGTACAGAGGGCCTGGCTGACCTGGTAAATCGGGTAAAAGAGTGCGGGGCAGTGTTGGTGATCCTCGTGCAGACTTTTTCTGATCTGGCCGACGTACAGACCATGCTGGTGCCCAGCGTTTCCTTCTTTGCGAAGAGCGATAGAGGGCGAGGGAAATTCTGGGTTGTTCAGTCCGACGGGAGTCTTGGTAATGCTGACTTTACTGGGGTGCCCCAGTAGTTCCTGAGCCTCAGCTGCTGGCGCCCCATCTGTCACAACTGGGTCGCCACTGCAGCTCGAAGTATCTTCGTCCTCCATTACTTGCGATGACCTGGTGTCCTGCCGGATCTTGCGCTTTCGCATCCTATGAGAGCATCAGCGAAACTCTTGATCCTGGTGTTCGCATGAAAACCCTCCTTGTAAAAATTCCCGGCGACACTCGTTACTACGCGCGACTGCAAATTGGCAAACGGGAGCTAAGAGCTAAGCGGCTCAATTCCGACTCGTCAGGACCTGGATTGTTTCGCGGGTACTGGTACGGAAGAAATCCGCACAGCATAGACAGCTACGGGAAACTGATTGGGCCGCGGCGGGGGCGTGCGCACCCTCACAAGGTCGTAGGGGTTGTTAGGAGTCACTGGGGAGCAAATCGCTTCCTTCGTTAGCGACTTAAAGCGTTAAAATCTTGGATGATCCCAAAACAAAAAACCGGCCAAGAGGCCGGTTTTTTTATGCACTGCTCGTTTAGCCGCCCATCTCTTTGAGCGCCTTCGGATCGACTGTGAGCCAAAGGCTTCGTCCATCGACCTTCGTGCAAACCTTAGTGGTGCTCTCACCCATCTTGAGCAGTTCACCCTGCTCATAGACGTAGCTGGCGTAAACACATTGCCCCTGCTTAAGGTCCTGGACGTTGCGGGTGAAGGGGCGTTCCCCCGCGGTTGCCAAACAGCTCGTTGCCAGGACAAGACCCGCAGCGGCCATGTGGGGCATGATATTGCGCATATCGACATCCTTCTGTTGGTTTACGGCATCCGGTCGGACGGGACGCGTAGAGCGTCGTTAGGAGGCGTTATCGCCGGAACGCGTCCAGCTGCCCGTAGAAGTCAGCCCAGGCAGATACCAGGCCCTTAAGCCGCATGGCCTCGTCGACGAACCACTCCCGGCCAGTCGCGAGCTCAGCCATGCCTTTTTTGCCCAGGCCGTTGATCTTGGCTACCAGCTTGGCAGAGCCGGATTTGGAGTATTCCTCGATCTTCTTGCCAGTCTTTTCAAGGCTGAGTTTGTAGTCAGCGACCTTCACGAGAAGAGGCCGCACAGATCCGGCGAAGTAGGTGGAGAGGATTACTGAAAACAGGGCTTCGGCTATCTCATTCTCACGGCCCTCAATGGCCAGGTTGTAGCCGGGCCTAACCATGTCTTCAGGGGCTTCGTAAGGATGAGCTGCGAAGAAGATGCCGCCCTCGGTGATGAACATTTTCAACTCATCATGCATTTCGAGGGCGCTTTTCGTCAGGAAGTCCTGGTGAATAGCGTTGAACTCCATTGCCACAGGGCTTCCGCTGGCGGCGGCAATGGCCAGTACATCCAGGCGCTGGATGATCTCGTTGGTAACCTGGTCGGGGTACATCGGGAAGGTGTAGGCCTTCAGGCTGGTTGAGGTCTCCTCCAGCACCTCGCCGGGCACCAGTGTCCAGATGTCAGTGCCTTCCTGAAAATCTGAGCTGCTTACGCCGTGGAAGAGGCATGGCCAATCGAAGCAACTGGCCACCTCAGGCGAGGTAACTGCTACCAGAATGCCAAGGCGAGCAGGAAGGGAGCGAACGATGCAGGTGATAAGGAGCTTGCCAACCAGAGTTTCCGCATCAGGCAGATTCGAGCCAGGCCTGATTGTCTGGATTAGGCAAGCCAGGCCGAGGAGGTGTTGGCTGGTACTGCGACGGAAAGCCCCTTTTTCATGCAATGCCTTCATGAACGGGAATTCGCCCTCAACCATCTTCGCCAACTCTGGGGCAGGGGCAGCCATAGCCAGGCGATAGATCTGTTGGCAGTTGGCTGCGCCAATCTGGCGCTGCAGTGCGGCGTCCAAGTGAAGCAGGGGCATCATTTCCTGGGTGTGTAGTTTGAAAGCTACGGCTCCGCCAGTGCCGGAGTGAGCTAGGTCGGCCGCCAGCCGCATTTGGTCGAGATCAAGACGTTTTGCGAGGCGTGTAAACGGCGACATCTCCTCGAGCTTCTGTGAGTAGGAGATCTCAAGGTCGGAGAGTCTGCGGCTGGAGAGGTTTGCAGCTTTGCGGGCGTCCTTGTGAGAGCCGTACCACAGTGCCCAAGCGGCTTCCCCATTCTGGTTGCTGAGCATGTCTCCGGGGATCGCGTACGGCATCATCAGCGGACCATACATGCGCTCATCTTCGTCGTCTTTCCGGCAAGTCGACCAGTAGTCTGTGTCGCCGGTGAACAGCTCGGCTCTGGTGACTCGTGGGGTTGAAGCAATGCTGGCCTGTTGATGGGCATGCATGGAGGTAGTCCTCTGTTTCAGATGTGGCGTCCTTGAGCATATTCACTGAATTCCTCAAGTACGGTTCGTAGATCTGTACCCTGAGAGGGAGCAGTTAGGGCCTTCTAGGTACCATTGAAAGGCGACATTGCAACTGGTGAGGGCCCAATCTCACAGGGCATTGGGTGTGATCGCGCAAAGCCGCTAAGCGATGCGGGGTCGCGCTTGGGTGGCATATATTTCGGTGACAGATACACTGACCCTGCCTCCGAGGCAGCCATACCTGGTATGGCGTTGATTTTTATTGTTGAGATGAGTTCGTGAAAGAAACTGTCCTTTACCTACCGATGCTCCAGTCCCAAGCAGAGGCTCTGAGGGACACTAAAGACTCGATAGTCGATCTCCTCGCCCAGTGGGATGTGGCTCAGATTGCGTCAGCCGTCGTTATCCAGAATCTACCGAGCCTGAATGGCCGACCCAAAAGAGATGGTCTGATAGAGCTCGGGCTCGCAGAAATGATTGCCTTGGGGGTTCGTCTTAAGAGAAAGACACCGCCAGAGAGCTTTGCCAGCCTGGTTTTCGAAAAATTTGACCGGGATGCCTTCGAGCAAGGTCTCTCCCTGATGCATAAGGTAGGGATACGTTTTCTGGATGAAAAAGCTCTTGAGTCTCAGGAGTATTTGACCCTTGACGGACTATGGAACCGGAAATTCTTGGGTTTACATTCCAAAGCGATAGATCCGTTGAAGCATGAATTTTATTCAGCGAAGTCGTCATTTTCGTTAACAGACCAGCAAGCACGTGCCTTTCGTGTGCTCCAGGCGGAACCAGATGAGAGTTTGCATATTGAAGGTCGAGCAGGAACTGGCAAAACACATCTCATCACTCGGTTAATCGAGTCATTACACTCTTGTAAGCCACTGCTGCTTGCATTTACGGCTGTTCAGCTTCATGCGCTTATGGAGAGACTGGGAGCGGTCAACTCCTCTCTAAAGGGTGCTACATTTGGTGATCTTGCAAAGGATCTATTGGAGAGTTATCCAGGTTATAGGAAGCCGGGGAAACGTGGCCTTGCACGTCATCAGGTCTCGCCAAGAGAGGTGGCGTCTCGTTTAGGGTTTCTAGCAATTGGCAAGTTCAGTCCTGGACAAGTAGCGTCGATATGCGCTCAAGCAGTTGCTGCCTTTTGCCAGACTACTGACCGTGAGGTTGGTATTCAGCATATACCAAGGCGAATTTCGTTAGGCGTTGTGGATCAAAGCGTTCTTTTGCAGTACGCGAATGAGCTTTGGAGGCAGACCATTGAGCCTACATCTCCACACTATGATCTGCCCGTACGTATTTATCACCGGATCAAGCATATGACTCTGTTTTGTGAGCCTGTGATTGGTGGGGGCTATACGCATATTATCGTCGACGAAGCCCACGATTTACCTAGGCCACTGGCTGATTTCCTTGATCGGTGCACTCAGCCAATAATCACGCTGGGTGATGCATATCAGAAGCTTGATGGACGCTACTTTGAGCGTTCAGGAGCCCTTAGGAAGCAAGAGATTAACTCATCGGTCCGTGCCGGACGCCAGATTGAGAGTGTAATAAATCCTTTAATTGAGAATCACCCGGTACTTCATGCGGGAGTAATTGAGGGTAATTCCAGTTTTGACACAAGAGTGATTTTTTACGATAGGCCAGAGATACCCAAGGGAAAGGTCACGATCTTGGTTGACTCTGAATGGGGGCTCTTTGAGTGGTTCCAGCGGCTGGGGCATGCTGGTGCTAGATTCAGTCTGCTACAAGGCGCTGTCAGTTCCTTTAGACTGTTCATTACAGAATGCATTACTCTGTACCATAAAGGTGTCCGGCCAACCCACAGTGCCCTATATCGCTTTGCAAGCTGGAGTGCTCTTCAATCGGAAATGGCGAGTAATACAAGTTTCCAGAGAATTGATAGGATGCTGAGCCAGAATTATCAAATTGAAGATTTCGAATGTTCGCTTGAGAAGCTGGATCTATCTGGCGAGGCTCCGCTCAAGCTTGGGCGAGTTATGGATGCTCGAAATAGTGAAATTGATTCTGTCATGCTGGCGCCTGACCTCCTTGGCGATATCGTCTCAGGGGATCGTGTCGCCGCCAGCGTGGCATTTTCGGCGCTTTACACCGGCGGGACTCGCGCGAAGTACAGGCTGATCGTTCCTGGATACCTCCGCGACTGGGCTAGTGACGTATCCAAGATGGTTAAGGCTGAGTAAGGTCTGCTGGAAATAAAAAAGGCCCGCATCGCGGGCCTTTATTTTTGAAGAAACGAGTAGAGTAAAATTTGCAAACCTCTGCTGGCTCTTTATGAGGCTCTTAGCTCGTTATCTGCCAGCCAGGCAGCCATCTCCTCCGCTGTCGCAAACACCGGAGAAACTGGGCATCCTTCTCCTGTAACGGCCCACATCTGGTAGCCGTTTCCAGCCGGAGGTTCTGTTCTTCGCCAGGCCTGACTGGCAGCTTTGACTTCGGGAGAGGGCCAGATTTTACCGTCTTCGCAATGCTCGCATTCAAAAGAAGCCCCAAGACGGTGGCACTCAGCTTTACAGCAGATCCAGCAGTTTGAGGCGTCGTGCCCAGACGTCTCGATGTTCCAGATATTGACCTGCTCCGGAGTTGGGGCAACGTAGTTCTCTTTTGGAACATTCCCTTTTCCTGGCACGAACTCTCGGGTGAACGCCCAAAGCCTGTCGGCCTTTAGAAGGGCTGCAACATCATCAGAGTTGAGATGATTAATCCAACTGCTATTCCAAAGCGTGCAAAGTCGATTGGCTTCACGCTCGATGGCAGCCTCTCCCGTTCCGTAGTAACCACTCTCACTGAGGTTTACTAACCTTGAAGCACGTTCCCTAACATGTGGATCTGAAGGCTTTAATGGGACGCTTCCACGGTCTTCAGGGCGGAATGCAGCTTGCCCGTACCACATGGCTTCGAGTCGCCGAGCTGTGGATGAGAGCCCGGTGGCGTCGCATACCGAACAGTCTTGGGCAGATTTTTCATGTTCGTTGATAAAGCCTTCCCAAGGCTTATGAAGTGGCCAACAGAAGGATGCTGGTACGCGTTTCAAAATGAAATTCATTGGGTCTTATCTCTGCAGGGACGTGACTGCGGCCAGTTCGGTATTTGAAACGCAAATTTGGCATAGGAATCTTTGTCGCACGGCCGCATCTGTCCCTGGTTTGGGTATGAATGGCGGATCTACGGATCAGCCATCACTGAAGAGCGATTGTCCTGGCTGGGCTTCTTGGTCGTCGGGCATTCGCCAGTGAATGGCCTGATGGATTCGCTCAGCTTTCTTTGGGCCAAGCCCTGGAATCAGCCGTAGCTCATCTGCTGTAGCATTCATGAAAGCATGCACAGAGCGGAAATGATTGAGCACCTTGGTGGCGGTTGAAGGACCTACTCCGGGTGTTCCTTCGATCAGGAAAAGCGCTTCTCCGCGGCCTGGCGCGACCTTGCCTCGTCGGAAGGCAACGTCATACCCGAGGCCTTCCTGTGCATGCTTGGCCATTCTGTAAATCAAGCCTGCAGCAGCGAACTGATCTCGGACGTGCATGATGTTGCAGCCTTCGATGGCCACCAGGAAGGAGAGGGCGCCGTCGATGGCTTCGCGAGCGATCGCTGAGCGGGTGTTGTAGACGTCGCCCTCGATCAAAAATACGGGCCTGGCGAAGTTGAGTCGCATCTTCCCCGTCTGATTGAACAGTCGACCGTCGATAATTGAAGCCACGAAGTCAATGGCGGTTTTTCGCTCAACGACTAGATCGCCGCTTAGTACATAGTCACCGGTCTCCAACTCACCGACCTGGATCTTTGCACCAAGGTCTTGAAGCTTTTGAATGATGCCTGAACGCGACTCACGCATGTCGCATAAGATATTTACGTCCGTCATGGTTTTCCTATGAGCCGGTGGCTGCCAACCTTTTTTCTAATTAGGACATGGTTGTGCTCAAGCGCAACAGCTTTCTGAAGGGGCTGTGCAGGTTGCATATTCCCGCCCTATGCGAGAATTAGTTCATCGAGCTATGGAGTACTTGCTCCGGGTTTGGCCTGGCTTAAAGGGAATGTGATGGCTACCGAAAGAAAATTCCACCGCTACGAAGGGTGTGACAGAGCTGATGACAAGGTGCGCATGACCAGGGACACACTGGATGCGAAGGTCTTGCGGTTAAGTATTGGAGAGCTTGTAGGGCAATTCGAGCGCTTCCTGAACAACGAGGGCAGTGGTCCTGCGATGTACCCTTGGGCGACACGCTTCGTGTTGGGCTTCCCGCTTCCATCGTGGCAGCGCCCGCTGTGCTGGACGGCCGAGCAGAAAACCAGGTTCATTGAGTCGATATGGGCCGGCGTGGATATTGGGTCGTACCTGGTAAATGAAGCTTGGGAATACCAGGAAGACTCTCGTGGCGCCAGCGTATACAGGGAGTTCAGCGAGGTGCTTCTCGATGGGCAGCAGAGACTCACTGCGATTGAGGATTACCTGCTTGGAAAGATAGCTGTCCCTGATGATTCTGGAACGCCCAGGCTCTGGACTGACCTTCCACAGGTTGAACGTCGAAGGTTCTGCCAAATGACTTTCGCTAAGGCCTGTATCCAGTCTTGGGACGAACAGCTTCTGAGGAAGGTGTACGATCTGCGTGCATTTGGGGGTACCGCCCATACCGAGGACCAGCGTGCCTCGTGATCTCAAAGCTAACTCAAAAAGAAAAGGCCCCTGCGTATGCGCAAGGGCCTTTGTTTTTATGCGGCAACCAATGCCTCAACAGGCATCCAAAGTCTAACCGCCTGAGCGGGATTATCGGGGCCAAAGCACAGCCCATTCAGCCCTTGGTACCGTCGGGAGCGATGGTGCTCGTAGACGGACTGTCTGGCGAAGTTTTCCCCTTTATCGATATGAAGCACCTCGTCACCAGGTGATGGTAAGCAATCCGGTATAGAAACGGGATGCCAGGCCTTACTCTCGTTGGAGGTGGGCACCAGTACGAATTTCTCGATAACCGCCCCGAAAGGAATTCGAGATGACTGGAAGTAGTATTGGTGCGGAATGTCGACCCGAGTCCGGCTTACGCACCAGGTGGCGAGCAGCCAAAGCCCTCCAACCAGCACCAAGTATTGGCGACCCTCGAGAAGTGGAGGTGAGTCCGCAAAGTCGATGGTGGCCCATTCCTGGGGAGTCAGCGGGTCGATAGTCGAGCCGGTAGGATTTCCATCCGCCTTGGTCTCACTAAGCGACAGTGCGCCATCGAGCATTTGCGGCACGAAGGAGCGAGGTCCACAGGTGCTGTTGAACTTGTAATGGGAGCGAAGGATAAGTTGGTGAAGCATGGGGATTCTCCGGCAAGGAGGCCACCACGCCCCCTTAGGGCCGTGAGTGACCCTAAGGTTTTGAATTGCTGCGAACAGCTGTTCCAGGGCGCTCATTGCGCCACTGTCAGAATCGCGAATTTAGCATACTGCCGGCGGGGGAGGGATAGAGCTGTCTAGAGCGTCGACTGCTTCAGCTGTCGTGCGCGAGTTGCAGCAGAAGCGTCTTCGACCTCGCCTCGAGACGATCACCAGTGAACCGCCGAAGAATCTCGGTATTGAAGGACTCCTTAGGTTCATCCATCCCCGGTGGCGCGAGGGTGCTTACGGCATATCCTGCAGGAGCACCATGCAGAATCTCGCCTATCAGATCTGAAACGTCCCTTCGTGTGAGGTATCCCTTTTCTAGCCGCTGATTGATCTTTGTTTGAGCTGCGGGGGAGGCTAAGGGGTACTCGCGGACAAGAATGCCGTACCCGTTCGCAGTGGCTTCTCCTTCCATGACCCAGTTGGATGTCGCGGGGGTGAAAAGGACCCATACAGTGAAGGCGATGAACGCGATAGGCAGGATCGGTAATGACTTAAGAATTCTGGAGGCTTTCATGCTGCTGCAGGTTCCGGTCTGAATACGCAATTGCAATCGTCGAAGTGGGCAAGGACTTTGCCATCCTGGTCGAAGTACTTCACTTTCCAGGTGGGATGGCAGTTGTGAACGTGCTTGCCGAGCTTCAACCGATTTGTGAAGCGGACATCGAGATTGGCGCTGCTGTTCATCCCTTCGATTGTTCCGATATTGCCGTCTACCTCAACCATCATGCCGATGCGGGCAAACTCGATCCCGCGGTGCTTGATCATGTCTGCGATAAAGCGCTCTGCCTTGCTCTGTTTACGTTCTGCCATGGGCTTCTCCGGGGTTGCTAATGCTTTACGGTTCAATTGGTGCGTTCGCGCTATCTGCTGAGAGCGAGCAAGGCTGGAGCAATGAGATCTCGATATGTGCGAGCTTCCTGAACGGATTCGAGTATGTCATCCAGTGCCCGGTGGCTTCTGCGTTTCGGCGGCTCGAAGCCGCTGGAGATGGTCTTGATAAATTCCTTCACTGCGCTGATATCGAGGTTCCGGTAGTGGAGGTAAGCATTCAGTTCCGGCAGCTGGGCCTCAATGAACATTCTGTCGAAGTGAATGCCATTGCCGCACAGAGGTGAGGTGCCTGGTTCTACGCAGTTGTCGATCAGGAACGCAATGACCTGCTTCTCCGCCGTTTTGAGATCAGTGGTTGCTTTGGCGACCTCTTCAAATAGGCCATTATCAGTATGCATCTGCCTGACATTCTCGTCGCAGAGGGCAATAGCCTCGTCAACGGGATGGCGAACAACAATGTTGTGCTGAGCAACGACATTGAAGTCGCCATCGGTAACCAGTACACCAATCTCAAGGATCAGCTGCTTGTAAATGAGCTGTCGGTGCAGTTCGGTGTAGCCGGTCGTTTCCAGGTCGATCCAGGCGAGACGACGCTTTGAAGGTAAAGGGATGATGCTCACGGGTCTGTCCTCGTGTTGCTGAGGTTCCGATTATCTCATCGCTTGGTAATGCGCAAGGCGGAGTCGCACCCTGGGTTGGGGAGGTAATTTGCCAGGGGCGTGCGTTCCGGGCCGTAGATGCCCGCGATTGCATGGAAGGGTGTGAACATCACTGCTGAGCAGCTTTTAAAGTCGCTTGGAGCCTGGTAGGAGTCAACGCAGGTAGCCACGATGGTTGAGAGAAGCTCGTGGTACGGCGCCCCAGCGCGGTGCTCCTGAAGACGATAGAGACCGGCAAACAGAGCTGCCCTCTCCTTGGGAGGAAGTAACTTCGAGATATCACCAAGACCGAGGGCAAAAGTAAGGAGTTGCTTTTCTTCTTCCGACACGAGCCGAAAGGCTTCAAGGAACTTTCGCTCATCCTCTTGATTCGGATCTAGTGACGTGTCGCCAGTCCCAGTGGTCAACCACTGCATCGAGACCTGAAGCTGCTCCGTGACCACTGTCAGCATGTCCAGAGTGTAGGGAATCAGCCCAGCTGCCAGATCCACAGCGACCTGGTGAGGAATTTGAAGGATATGGCTAAGCCGATCTTCCAAGGGCAAGCCAGGGAGCGATGCTGCAGAGGCTGACAAAATGCGCCGGTTTACTTGAGCTCTCGAGCTGTCACGCTTCGCAGGTTCAAGAGAAAGAAAAGCCATGTGGCCACGGTTTGTGATTTCTGTAGGTTGAGCTTTCTTTCGTGCCATGGGCAGAGTCACTTCCCATCTTTGTTTAGTGGTTTGGATCTAGCGCTTTGGAGCGCCAGGCGGGCCTTCTCGCGTGCCGGGCCAATGAGCTGAGGCAGTGCGGATTCAAGTGCGGCAAAAAGCGCTGGAGATGCGGCCATCAGCGTTGCGTTTGCAACAGCGGTGCCTTCTTCACCTTCGGCTGAGTTGTAAACGGTTTCTACAAGTTGGCCGTCGGCTGAGTAGATGGCGTAGTCATCGCCCACGCTGACTAGTTCCCAAGGTCCTTCAGCCCATGGCGTGCTGCTCATGCGACTCCTTTATTGCGTCGAGTGGTTTGGTGGCATTCAGTTCAGATCCCTCAGCGAAGGCAGGTCCTGGGTGAAGAATCTCGATGTAGTGCCGAACGTACGACCGGCCATGCGTTTCTGCCAGGTCGTATGTGACCCCCCTGCGAATGACAAACCAATGTGCGTCGGTGGAAATGATATAGGTCTTCTGAGGGTCCAGCTGCTTCTTGAAGCGAGCAAGCGTGACTCTGTAGCCGGCAGACAGCATTTGGGTAATTTGGCATCCGAAGTCCTTCAAAAGCAGCCATGCGCCGACAGGATGGATGCCATTC
This sequence comes from Pseudomonas sp. S4_EA_1b, assembly GCF_016307435.1. Lineage (NCBI taxonomy): Bacteria > Pseudomonadati > Pseudomonadota > Gammaproteobacteria > Pseudomonadales > Pseudomonadaceae > Pseudomonas > Pseudomonas sp. S4_EA_1b. The sequence continues at coordinate 65,093 of NZ_JAEILC010000056.1, forward strand.
ACTTCATCCCACCCTCGAATGTTTTTGGCTTGAGCCAATACCTCTTCGTAAGCTTTTCCAGTGACTATGTGGACGGCATAGGGAACGCAGTCGCTCATCAGTGACAGCCATGTTGTGTGTGTCCTGGCATTTTCTCAGGATCTTCTGGAATGCAACTTGGCGGGGTTACCCTGTGACAGGTTCAGATGGGAGCGAAGCGCCTACCATCGAGAAACATGCCATCGCATACGCCATGCATGTGGAGGATGGCACTCGTACTCTACCGTTCCCCTTGGGTCGTCCCTGACAATGCGAAAAGCGAGATGGTTGCTACTGGAGCGGTTCGCCTCCAGGTGCTTCTTGCAGGCCGACTTTGCCTTTTCTTCGGATGGCCACGGTCCGGCCTGAATGCGTACCCATTCGGCTTTGATGCCATCTTCCCCGGTAAGCTGATACTCGCTAAACCACCGTTTGATCTGTTGCGTCATTTTCTCTTCCTGCCGGCGCCTATTAGCCTGCGCTCTGCGTGATTTTGGCTAACAGGGTATTGTGGATTTCCACCATGTACGCAGCCAGGGCCGCGTCCCCTTGGAAGTGCCCTATACGCACCCCGTCCTCTGCGCCTGTATCAAGGAAAATCTGGCCAGCGCAATCAGACCGCCATGGCACGCAGATCTCTGGCTCAAGCTTTGCCATAAGGGCTTTTGCCGTAGGCGGCTTTATGGCATCTACAAGTTCAGATTGGAGCCTTTCAATTTCACACCCGGCGCAGGGCGAGTACCCTCGCGCTGGATCCTTTGCATGCTTCCCACAGGTGGCCATCAAGAACTCTCTGAGCAGTGAGTGGTTTGAGCGATAGGTTCTCACGGGGCGAGTAAATTGCAACGCAGTGGCACAGGCTTACCAGGCTTGATCGGCTACGACACTCGGCCGTAACCGATTGAATAGGTAGTCGTAGATGGAGTCTCTCCACTCTGAATGAAAAAGCCGGCCCTAGTGGCCGGCTTTTTTTGCCCGTCAATTCTCTGGTTCTGCCTGGTCGAACCCAAAATGCTCTTTCAGGATCGAGCACATGAAGCTGTACGCCTCGGGGCTACATTCGGCCATTCTTGCTAGTCCTGTCCCCAGTCCTGCCGCAGGGAACACCACAGTGTTGGTGAGGGCGATGCGGTAGAGCTGTCGAAGGGCTATCGCGATAGCGTTGATCTCATCATCACGGTCGGAAAAGAACGCTGATCGCTCCATCGAGGGTGCGCGCTTAGTGGGAACCCCAAAAGCGTTTGGCTCGAAACGAATTACAGCCTGGCCGGCTGTGCCTTTGCGCAGAAGGTTGTCGCCGAACACGAAAATCCTTTCAGGCTTGCTTCTCAGAAGGCCTGGTGTGTAGAGGTCATGGGTGACCTCCACTCGAACTAGGGGGTGCTCGGCCATTGATCAACTCAGCCCGTATTTGTCTTGAATCTCGACAATCCGCGCAGAGCGTTGCTGATCCTCCGTAGCCATTTGTTCTGTAGGGCTGACATGCCCGTTGAACACTGCTGCGTTGTACTGCTCGCTCTTGCGGACAAGCTCGATCAGCTCTTTCAGATCCCTTCTGATGTCGTCGAAAACCATTTCTCTCTCCTTTGCCTTGGGTGTGCATTAGTACTCTCCCACAGCACGGACATACTGCAAGCTAACAATTCAGTCGAGCAGTTCTGGAAGCAACGCTGGGCTCCAGCCTGGTGATGCTCTACGTCGACGACATCCAGCACACCCATCCCGAGTTTCTGCAGAAATTCATCTCCCTCTGCGACGGCACCCGGCGCATCGAGGGCGTGTGGAAGGGCCGCACCAAGACCTACGACATGCGCGGCAAGAAATTCTGCGTGGTGATGAGCGGCAACCCGTACACCGAGTCCGGCGACGTGTTCAAGATCCCCGACATGCTCGCCAACCGCGCCGACATCTACAACCTGGGCGACACACTGGGCGGCATGCAGGAGGCCTTCGCGCTGTCCTACATCGAGAACAGCCTGACCTCCAACCCGGTGCTGGCGCCGCTGGCCACCCGCGACATGGCTGACGTCTATCGCTTCGTCGCCAAGGCCGAGGGCAAGCCGTTCTCCGCCAATGAGCTGTCGCACACCTACAGCGCCGCCGAGATCAACGAGATCACCTCGACGCTCGAACGCCTGATGCAGGTGCGCGACGTGGTCGGCCGGGTCAACCAGCAGTACATCGTCAGTGCCGCGCAGGCCGATGCCTACCGCACTGAACCGCCGTTCAAGCTGCAGGGCAGCTACCGCAACATGAACAAGATGGCGGAGAAGATCAGCTCGGTGATGAACGACGCCGAGCTGCTGCAGCTGATCGCCGACCACTACCAGGGCGAGTCGCAACTGCTCACCACCGGCGCCGAGGAGAACCTGCTCAAGCTCGCCGAACTGCGCGGCAACCAGACCCCCGAGCAGGCCGAACGCTGGACGCAGATCAAGCGCGACTTCATGCGCAACAAGGCCATGGGCGGCAGCGACAGCGATGTCGGTGGGCGGGTGGTGGCGCAACTCAATGACCTTGTCGAGAGCGTACGTGGTCTTAGCGCCGGCAAGCCGGCCGGTGAGGTGCCGTGTGTTCCCTGGGAGCAGTTGCTGGCCGGACTGGACAACCTCGGCAAGGTGCAACCTCAGGTAGAGGTATCCGTTCAGCCAACTCCCCAAAAGGGCGTCCAGGAAGTTCTCATTCGGTTGGCTGATACCCTGGAGAACAGCTTTGTTCCTCTAATGCGGGCTATGGATAAGAAGATCGATATTGACCTGGGTACAAATCGAAAGATGAACGAAATGGCTGATCAGCTTCGTGGTCTTGGCCATTTGCTCGGGGCCCCTCATGGAGCGCCTGAGGTAAGCCAGGAATGAGGACATGGCTCAGGCCACGACTTAACACCATCGCATGCATTGCAGGTGTGATGGTGTTGCTTCAACTGCTGAACAGCGTTACGGGGAGCGCCCTGAATGGATGGGGCGTTGTTCCTCGACAACTTTCAAGCTTGCCAGGCATTTTGGCAGCCCCTTGGCTCCATGCCGGGTGGGTTCACCTGCTGAACAATCTCTCAGGGCTGGTTGTTCTTGGGTGCTTGGTAAGCCTAGGGACGGTGAAACGGTTTTTGGCGGCGAGTTGCTTCATTATCGTAACCAGCGGTGTTCTCGTGTGGCTGTTAGCCAGGCCGGGGATGCACCTGGGAGCCAGTGGCTGGGTATTCGGTCTGTGGGGGCTTTTACTAGGGCAGGCTTGGTTCACGCGGAGCGTGGGAAACCTGGTAGTAGCTCTGATCGTCATGTTCTTCTATGGAGGCCTAGTCTTTGGTCTTCTACCGAGAACAGCTATCTCTTTTGAGTATCACGTCTTTGGAGCGCTATGCGTGGTGCTGTATGCGGCGATGAGTCGGCCCGAAGTTGATGCGCGACAGGGAGCGAGGCGGAATCTCTGGAACTGATGGTGTTGGTGAAGGAATGTACGCAGGCCTCCGGGGTGGGCTAATAGGACAGTTGCACTTTGGCAAGACGCGGTACTTTTGGTTATCGCTGCAGATGAAGCAGCATCTCTAACTCAAGGGTCCGCGATGAGATCGTTACGCGCAAAAGGCGCTGGGTCGCCAGGGCAGGGCGACCTGTTCGGCATTGATCAGCTCGCCGATATCTACAAATCATCCCCTGACACTCCTCTCTCGAATGAATCACTGTACAAGCTTGTGTCGAGCAAGCTTGGCGTTTCCGAGTCCACGATAAACGAGCGTGTACCAGTAGGCGCTAGCGGTGAAAGGCACAGCATTGCGAAGCGCTCAATCCGTTGGGCCCAGCAGGAAATGAAACGCCTGGGGCTGATTGAGCGTGTTCACGGTGAAAGGGGAGTGTGGCGACTCACCCAGGAAGCAAAACGCGATCTCAATGCTGCAAAGTCGGGTGTGAAGGTACTCGGGTTTCGTACAGACCTCGGGCTGGCAATATGGGGGCCGAGTGGCGATATCTTCAAGCGCCTCACGGTACCAGTAAGCCTTTGCTTCAGTTCGCCGCCATACCCGTTATCGCGGCCGCGGGCTTACGGTAATCCTGAAGAGCGCGAGATCGTCCAGTACATCTGTGACACCCTCGAACCCATCATCGAAGCGCTCGCTGAGGACGGCAGCCTTGTGCTGAACGTTTCAAACGACATTTTCCTCACGGGTATGCCCGCCAGATCGACCTACCTTGAGCGCCTGACGCTCGAGATCTGCGATCGGTTTGGGCTGTATCTGATGGATAGGCTGATATGGGATAACCCCTCCAAAGCACCCGGTCCGGTGCTCTGGGCTAGCCGCTCGCGTCAACAGCTCAATGTGGGGTATGAGCCGGTCCTCTGGTTTGTGAAGAATCCCCTGAAGTGCAAGGCGAATAACAACCGGGTGCTCCAGGCTCACAAAGAGCGGCATCTCAAGCTCATTCAGCAGGGCGGGGAGAACCGCTACACCAACTACGGCGATGGGGCGTACAGGATCAAGCCGGGTAGCTTTGGCAATGCCACTGCCGGCACCATACCGAAGAATGTGATTACCCGCGGGCATCGTTGCTCTTACGGCCTGCAGCATCGCCGTATTGCGGAAGAGCTTGGTCTGCCAACCCATGGGGCTCCGATGCCTTTCAGCATCCCAGAATTCCTCATCCGCTTTTTGACGGAAGAGGGTGACATGGTCGTAGACCCTTGGGCAGGAAGAAACATGACGTCGCTGGCGGCCGAGCTCCTTGGAAGAGCATGGATGTCTGGTGAGCTGATGCTTCAGCACATCCGCACAGGGGCTGAGCTTTTCCGTGACCGTCAGGGCTTCTGGCTGAACCCACAGATCGACCGAGCCTTTAAGCTGTCAGCGTAGGGGTATCAGGAAGAGCGGGTTCAATTCTTCTCAGGGTTTGGATGAGTGACCCCACGGAGCATCTTCCATACGGATCTCACGCGCTTTGCCAAGGACGGCGAGGTCGCAAAGAGAACGATGGATGCGAAAGAAACCCACCACGCCAAGCGCAAACAATTCAGCAGGTACTGATTCACCCACACTTGTGCACGTCGCAGGCGGCGTCCAGTCGGGCCGAGCTCAGCTGCATTGCGGATATCCTTGACTCCATAGAGGGTGTTCATGGAGTAGCCGTTGTTCATGAAGCGCTCTGGAAAATCGACGCCAGAAGCTCTCCATTCGAGGGTGCGGAAATCGGCATGAAGCACCGACTCCCACAGAGCGAGGTCAGCAGATCGAACCTGGCAGGGATGGTCAATGTCGACCTCAAGTCCATGTTTGCGCAACAGCGCAATCATGTAGGACTGTTCAGGGATCATCTTCATGGCGCTGTAGCCGAGGTAGTTGCCGAAGGGGTTCAAGTTCGGCTTTGGATTGAAAATCTCCTCATAGGAAAAGATGTCCAAGTCCCAGAACTTCAGCATGTCTTCCCGTGTGCCGAAAATGACAAGATCACTTATGTGATACAGCATGGGGCAGCGTGCTGGGTTACGGATGAACAGGTTAGTGATGGTCAGCGGCTGGGCGAAGAGGCGACCATGACTTGCGCTGCCGGCATACTCTCCCAAGCTTGCCAGGGTCGGTGATGTGAGATTGTGGTCTGCCCGGAATTTCATGACATAGGGTCTTGTCGACGCCTGAATCCCCGCCTTCGTGGAAACCAGTTGACGGTTGGTATTCAGGACGCTTCCAGAGCAATCTCGCATAGGCCCAGGATCCTTGGACTGCAGGACCAGATCTGCATCCAATCCAGAAATATCCTCGTCAGGCCATGTCGAAACGATCACTTCTGCTCCAGGGAGGTGCCTGCGAATAGAAGCAATGCAGGCCTCAATGCCTCGGGTGGAAGAGAGCTTTCGGTACAAAGGGCCCTGGATCACTACGCTGATCAGCCCCGGCTCGATCATTCGCATCGCATCAGCCCCGCGCGATCGTTGCGTTGACGTTGCTCTTCAATTGCTCGCCAAGCATCAGGCTGAGAGCAATCACTGTGACAGTGGGGTTGCGAGAGCCGCAGCGGGGGAAAAGCGCCGAACCAGCAACGAACACGTTGTCAGTGCCCTTGAGCTTGAAGTCGGGTGCGACTACTGCACGAGGCCCGTTGCCCATTCCAAGCATCCCCACCAGGTGGTGGGTGCCGGCCGCGTTTAGATAGTGCTTCTGCTCAGCTCCCGGTAGTGGAACAGCGCCTAGCGACTTCAGCTTGGCATTGATGTCGGCGATGATTTGGTTGTACCGCACTTTGTTCTGGTGGTACCCGCTCATGTCCACATTCAACTTGCCTTCGGCATAGGACATGGAGACGTCCCATTCAGGCGGAATTTCCAGTAGCACGTAGAGGCTGATGACCGATCCCATCTCCGCGATCGCTTCCTGAAGCTTCCACTGGTTGATCTTGGCAAGATCCAGGGCAGCGGCTACGGCAGATTCGCTTGGAGGTGTCATTAGCGCCAGCGTGGTGTACTCGATTCCTGCATGGGCACCTGATAGCTCGGGGATGACCACTTGGGCTGCAGTGTTGACCTCGAAGAAAGGCACTTTGGCCCCAGGAATGATGCAGGCCAGCTCTGCGACGGCATGGTCCTGATAGTGATGTCCGAGCAGATCACGAGGGACCTCAGGCGGCAGATCGCTTTTGCACAGGAGCTTGAATGATTCCACCCCGTGAGCAGCGACCACGACTTGGTCAAAAGTAATGCTCAAAGGGCCATCTTCGGTTGAGCAGTTGGCTTCCACCGCGCGGCCGTTTTCAAACCGAAGACGATCGACCATTACGCCATTCAGTACTTCAGCACCACAATGGACATGCAGCGATCTGGTCTTCGCGTCCATAGGGCACAACTCACAGTCGCCGGCGCCCATGCAATGGCCCTGGGTAGTTGTTCCATCCATCGAGAGGTTATGAGCTTGGGCCCCGATGTAAGCCTCAGGAAAGTACTTCCCCAGTGCCTCGTGCCACTTTGAGGCTCCCTTGATCTCGGAGACAGGGTTTCGGTCGTCAGGATCTTTTGCGTCTGCACTGATGCGCAGGAGCTGTTCCGCAGTGCGGTAATAGGGCTGCATCTCGCTGGGCGTGAACGGCCAGGGGAAGTCGGACTCGCTTTGACTGAAAACGTACTCAGAGAGACGAAAGCTCAAACCACCCCAGTGGTTTGAGCACCCGCCATCCACCAAAATGTATTCGCTAGCGCAGTCCGCCCCTAATTTGTCAGGCACATTGAAGGCGTGTTTGGACTCATACGATCGGCGGATCAAGGCATCGTGACGATTGGATTTCTCCATCTGCATAAAGCGCTGGCGGCGCTCGAAGATGTTGAACTTTTCGCCTCGTTCTACGATGAGGCATTCACCTGCGAGTGATCGTGCAACAGTGCGTCCTGCGAAGCCGTTTCCAATGATCAGTGTCTTAACGTGCATGAGTTACTCGATGACTCGGTAGAAGCCAGGTACGCCGTGCTGGCGCTCATAGGCCTGTTTCACAAACAGATTGCGGTTGTGGTTGATGATCTCAGCCACTAACTGCCTTCGGTCAGCTTCAGCAACCTGCCGACTGAAGATCTTGAGCAGCATTTCTTGAGAGAGGTACTGCAGCTTGAGCCCGCTTGTTGCCTGGGCGAAAAGCTTGGGATCCATGACCGCGCCCCCGGCCGCCCCAGATATGCTTGATGTCAGGTAGTGACCGGCTAGACCGCCACCTAGAAGTAGCAGGCCACTGACGAAGGTTCTTCGCTGCATTCAATCGTTCCTTTGGGCTTTGCCGATTTATGCAGGTCTGACCAAGCGCTGGTAGACGTGCATGAACAGATGATTTAGCCGGCGAATTGGGCCAGTGAGCAGGGGTAGGCTCAGGATCACTCGTTCCATCGTCGTGGACATGAAAAGCATGTTTGTCTGGCCAGAACGGGCGATCTCGATGCTGCTGACAGGAAGGTTGTTGAATGCCTCGTTAACTGACCTGGCGTAGAAACCTACGTACAGAGGCGGGACCAGGAGTACCAGGTTTTTGTCCTGCAGCGCCCGCCCCATGAAAGCGTACCGGGAGATTTTCCGGATCAGATCGGTCGAGTTGACTGGAAGGTTCTGCTCGAAGTCGATGGCTACCCAACTGCAGGTGTTCCTGTTCAGCTTGGTGGCAAGAACGTTGCTGTCGATACAGACCACGTCATTCACAGATTGCTGACGCTGGTCGCGGAAATCGTCCAGAACGAAGGCGGCAATATCGTCCGAAGCGATGGAAGTCACGACTCCAAGGTTGTAGGTGTCCGAGACTGCAACCACAGAGGTTGCGTTGGTATCTGCAACCTCGACACAGGCTAGCTGCTGTATGAGGGACGTCAGCGATCCCGCCCCCGGTTGGGCTTTTGGGGCAAGTGCGTACTGGGAGACAACGAAGATCTTCACTTGGGCGCCTCGGTGTATGACTTGAAGGGAGTCGAGTTGTAGATGGAGCGCACCGCAGCCGGCAGGCTGGTGAAGTAGAAAACGGAGCCGTTTTTCAGGTAAACGCTGATGGCCGATAGCAGGATGCCGGGAAGTGACGCCTTGCGGCCATGAAAGAACTCGCGCAACTCGGTGTAGAACCAAGACTGCCGCGGACGTTGATAGAGCATGTTGCGCAGTTCGCTGCTGTTGATGACCAACATGCGCTTGGCCTCGGCAGGGTCTTCCAGGAATCGCAGATAGAGCGCTTCCTTCTGAGTGTTTGGAAGCTGATCGAGGAGGACCATCCGCTCGTAATCTTCGATGAAACGATGAACCGCATCCTGGGTGTTTGGGAAACTCGCCTGCTGAACTACAGAGTTCACAAGGCTTACCCAGTTGCGCGCACTGATCTTCTTCAGGCCAGTCGGGATCTGCGTAGCGTTCGGGTTAAGGTGATACATGGCAGCGAACTGGCGCAGTTTCGCCAGGGCTGTATCGGTAGAAACCTTGAATAGAGGCTTCTTAGGCAATGGCGAAAGGTAGGCAGGGCCTGTCTTAGCCAATTGACCGTCAGCTGTCTCCACTGGAGACGGTACGCCGAGGAGGGCGCGTGTTGTCACCGTCTGGCTAATTCCGTGAGGGTTCACGCGGCATGGAACGCCACCCTTGGAGGCGCGAATACCTTGCTCGATATCCTCGAACTCGACCCAAAGCAACGACTCATCCAGAGGGAATGCATTCCAGACCTCCTTGCGGCATATGTACATCGAGCCGGTTGGATAACTGGTGTCTTTGTTGTAGCGCATGGGACTGGCGAAGCAGAACCCCGTACGCTCGATCTCAGTGAAGATGGAGGGCGCAATTGAAACGGCTTCGCCGGAGCTTCGGTGCAAGCCCTTTAGCCCCTGGCCGATTTCTCCCATGGCCATGCCGTAGTCGGAATAGCGTCTTGGGCTCATGTTCAGGCGGTTGTCGAAGAACATGCTCTGCAAGGTCATGAGCGGGTAGCGCGGACCAAAGCGGCGCACCATTTCTCCGAAGTGTTTTGGTAGAAACACTCGGTCATGCAGGATGACCAGGTTGTTGTGCTTGGCTTCCTGAGCCAGCCTGTTCTTCTTCTTGCAGATCTGCACCGGAGGGGCAGTGATGTCTTCGCCCACGATCCGAACATGGTCGCTATAGGCGAAGTTGGCCCCAGGTTTTCCGCAGAGCACGATTTCCTTGTTAGGGATGTCGATCTCCAGGATGCGCTTGACCACCGCATTTAGCACGGTCGCGTCCTCGGGACCAACTGGAATTCCGAATGTCCAGCTGTCTAGGTCGTCGTCGGTCTCTGCAGGTAGTTTGGCCACCTTCTCGAACACAGCGACGGTACCGTCCTGGCGTACCACTTTCAGCCCGGCCTGGAAGTATTCACGGTCCAAGTAGAAGCCGACTGGCGAATCCTCAACGATGGTGATCTGCTGGCCGACTGCCAAGAAGTGTGCGGCGTCCCAAAGCAGCAAAGGAGCTAGGGGCGAATCGCTTTGCACGCCGTAAAAACAGAGTGAGCCACCATCGTAGATCCCCAAGGGGCGATCTGCAGCGTGGAGCTTGCGAACGACCGTGTCCGGCTTACGGCCAGGCAGCAACCTGAACGATATGAGCCGATCGCAGGGGTACATTTCGGTTACAGCCGCAGGTAGATCCCGCAAGTGTTTCGAATGGGAGTACCCCAGCCGAGGATGGTGTTGTAGATGGGTGGTCTTCTGCATGCTGTTACTCGCCCACCAGGTACTTGTCGTTTAGAGCACCGGGCTCCTTGACGACAACGGTCACGGTATCTTCAAGGCAACGGAAAGCGGTGATATCGCCTGGCTCGAGCACAACGATATCGCCAGGCCCCCAGACCTGATCGCACATCTCAACCTTGCCGGACACGATCAGCGTGGTCTCGGTAGCGATCTTGTGGAAGTGAGCTTCCTCGGTTTCGCCGGCCTTGTAGGTTTTGAGGGCGACTTCACAGCTGTTCGTATGATGTGCAGTGGGGGAGAAGGCCCCCACAAACCAGCCCTTGGTCATGTTCTCGATACGTGCAGTTTTCATCGAGTTGCCCCCATCTCGTAAGCCTGGATTTGCGTTGGGCTTTTCAGGGGGTGGTACTGCTCGGCATCGATCTTGTAGCTGGCAATACGCAAGCCGCTGAGGACGAGTTCATTCAGCGCTGGTGCGATGTAGAAGCTCTCGTCGACCTTCGTGTCTTTTCGAATCAGGTTCTTTGCGGCACTGACAAAGTGCTTCCCCCGCTTGAACCAAAATGTGCCGGCAATGGCGTTCTTGCTGATCGGATTTTTCTCCGTGGATTCGATCACGTCGCCGCGATCGTCCAGCCGAACAAACGAGTAACGCGGGTGAATCGAGTTGAAGGTGACCACCCCAGCCTTGGCATCGACTGCGCGGAAGTTGCTGACGATGGTTTCCAGGGAAACGTCGAGGTACTCGTTCGAGCCCATGATGAGCAGCTCCTCGTCGTTGTCGACCTCGCCACTGGCCAGTAGAGCAGTGCATGCAGCGCCCATGGTCTTGTCATGAACAGGGATGACGGATGCTACGGGACTGAGCTGGCTCACGAGGTTTCGCAAGTGGTACTTGGTGGTGTCTGCGCTGGAGAACAGGCAGATGATCTTTTTCGGGTTCAGCTCTGCACACTTGTTGATCAGGGTCTCCAACAAGGTTGTGCTTCCGTGCTCCGTCAGAAAATCCGGGTACTCACCTGTGTTGCGCTGTGCGTCGATCGCGGCCTTTCCGCCGGCCAAAAGGATGATGTTCAGGTCGCTCATTGATTCACTGCGGATTCCACGCCATCC
>NZ_JAEILC010000057.1:0-30275 GCF_016307435.1 Pseudomonas sp. S4_EA_1b
GATGTATGAGGGGATTTATTTATGTGACGTCCTAACAGTGGGTGTCGAAAGGTTTTCAGGGCTTGGTGCTTTCCTGTGCGGACCGCGCACCGTTATGCTAGCGCCTTAATATCACTCAGCCGAGATTCAAAATGGACATTGACTGGCATCGTGACGTTCTCACCCGCGCCACCCCCATCACCGCGCAATACAAAAGCACCCAGAACGTTCGGCGTTTTATGCGTGATCAGTGTGGGGCGACGTTTAAGTTCGACCGGGCCTTTATGGCGTGGCTTCGTAGCGGCGAACCCAGCACTTTGGGCGACGTAGCCGATCAGTGGTGTCGTTTGCACGGTGTGAACAGGTCGGCGCTTGAGAACCGATGATCGCCCAGGCAATCGTGGTTCTGCTGGACTTTGGAGCGTACCTGGCGCCAGGCCTTTTGTTATTCGGCTTGTGGTTCGCGCTCACCCCCAGAACGCTGGTGGCTATGCGCATTCTGATTCTGCTGGCGGCATTTGTGCTGATGCGCGATGCAATGACGCCGCTGCGCATGTGGGCCCTTGGCAGCGAGATGCAGATCGCGTTCAGCGCGAACCCGGTCGTGCTCGCGACGTTAGGCGGGCTGTCGTTGCTGCTGATCGCAGGCCTTGCGCGCGTGGCCCCGCAGTTGTGGGCACTGGTGGTGTGGTACCGAGGAACCCGCTTAACGGGGTTGCTGATGGGGCTGGCGGTGGGATGTCTGATCGGCGTGCCATTGCGTGCCTACCAAGGGATCGACGCCCAACAGATCCCAGGCTATTGGCTGTGGTTGCCGGGCATGATCGTGTTGGCTTACGGCGCCAACGCGTTGGAGGAAGTGCTGTTTCGCGGTTTTTTACAGGGCCACCTGGAGCAGCAGGTCGCGCCGATTCGTGCGGCCTTGATCAGCGGCGTGGCCTTCGCCGCGTGCCATAGTTTCCTGGCCCTTAGCGTGACCCAACTGGGATGGCCTGTGCTGCTGTTTACCCTTGTGGAAGGGTTGGCCTGTGCCCTGGTGCGCATGCGTTATGGGGTAGTGCCTGCAACCGCCTGCCATGGCACGGCAATCCTGCTGATTGCCGTGCCCTACGTGGCCTGACGTGAAATGCGTTCGAGGCATCGAACCCGTTAGTGTGTGTTCAGTGGTGGGGTGCGCGGCGGGATCAGGCGTTTGCTGCCGGTTGCTTCATAGGCCGAGGCGAGGCGCAGTAACGCCGAGTCATCGTACGCCCGCCCGGCAAATGTCAGCCCCACCGGCATGCCGATATCCGCCATCACGCCCATCGGCACGGTGACGGTGGGCACGCCCAGGTGGCGGATGGCGAGGTTGCCGTTAGCCACCCAGATGCCGTTGCTCCAGGCGATGTCGGCGCTGGTTTCGTTGACATCCGCGTCCGCCGGGCCAACGTCGGCCACGGTGGGGAACAGCACCGCGTCGAGGCCGAGGTTGTCCATCCAGTCTTCCAAGTCGATGCGCCGGGTTTGTTCCAGGCCGCGCAGGCCGTCGGGCACGCTGGCGATTTCATTCCATGGCGTGATGCCGCGCTGGGCCATGCGTACGTACTCGTCCATGCCGGCGGCGAGGTCGTCTTCGCGGTTGGGCAAGGTGCCGGGGTCATGGGGGAAGATCTGCGGGCCATCAACGTCCGCCAGGCGGTTGAGTGCCGGGTCGTTATTGGCCCGCAGGAAATCGTCAAAGGCCCAGGCGGAAAGCTCCCACAGTTCATCGTGCAGGAACTGCTTGGACACCAGGCCACGGGTAAACACTGTGGGTGCGCCCGGGCGGTCGCCTTCGCAGTTGGAGACCAGCGGGAAATCCACCTCGATCACTTCCGCGCCGGCTGCTTCCAAGGCTTGGCGCGCGGCCTGCCATAGATCGATCACGCTGGCACGGGTGTGGATCTTCTGCCCGGTCGGGCCACCGATGCCGGGTTTTTCGCTGGTGCCGGCGTCCGGGTCGGCATTGATGTACATGCGCGGCACGCCAAAGCGCTTGCCGGCCAGGTCCGACGGGCTGGCGGCCAATTGTGCGTAGGACGCTGGGCGCACCGAGGCGACGCTGGGGATCGGCACCCAGGGTTGCAGGCGCCACAGGTCGCCACGGGTATCGGGGTCTTCGGCGACCACCACATCAAGCACTTCCAGGAGGTCAGCCATGGTGCGCGCAAACGGCACCACCACGTCCATGGTTGGGGTCAACGGCCAGTTGCCGCGCACCGAAATCACTCCACGGGAAGGCGTGTATGCGCACAGGCCATTGTTGGAGGCCGGGCCGCGGCCGCTCGACCAGGTTTCTTCAGCCAGGCCGAACGCGGCGAAACTGGCTGCTGTCGCGGTGCCGGCGCCATTGGACGAACCGGAGGCGAACGGCGCGGTGAGGTAGTCAGCGTTGTAGGGGCTTTCAGCGCGGCCGTACACACCGCGCTGCATGCCGCCATTGGCCATCGGCGGCATATTGGTCTTGCCCAGGCAGATCGCCCCCCCGGCGCGCAGGCGTTCGATGGTGAACGCGTCGCGATAGGCCACTAACTTGGCGAACGCCGGGCTGCCGGAGGCCGCTGTCAGGCCTTTGACCAGGTAACTGTCCTTGGCCGTGTAAGGAATGCCATCCAGCGGTCCGAGTGTTTCGCCCTTGGCCCGGCGCGCATCGGACGCCTGGGCCTCTTCCAGAGCCTGGGGATTGCGTACCACCACAGCGTTAAGTGCGGTAGCCGTTTGCGGGCCGTCATAGGCATCGATCCGCGCCAGGTAAGCCTTGACCAGTTCAACGGCAGTGGTCTGGCCGGATTCAAGCGCCGCGCGCAGTTGGGCAATGGAAACTTCGGTAACTTGCATCACGTTTTTTCGCCGCCTTCAGATGGGAGGTATGGCGGCAGTCTACGGACAGATATTTCACAAAACCAGCGCGGAATAGTGCGCATAGGCGCCGCGCATTACTTCCCAAGTGTGCGCATCGGCGGGGATCAGGTGTTCGATGCGTAAGGAGGTGAGGGTAATGTCCTGGGGCATGCCGAAGGTGGTGAAGGTCGATAGAAAGTTCAACCCGCCCCGACGCGAACGGATGCGCGTCAACACCAGCGGCGGCATAGACGCTGGCAATTCGGTGACGTCCGGCGCCGGCAAACCGTCCAGCAGCGCGGCCAACCCCGGGTTACCCAGTGCTTCACGACTGGCGCGTTGCCAAGCCACGTTGCGGATCTCTTCGGCATTAATCAAGTGGTCGCCCAGGCCGCCCGGTTGTAGCAGGGTGGCCAGCAGGTTCAGGCCGTCAGTGGCTGGGGGCGCGATCCCGACCAGTTCAAACAACACCCCGGTGCTTGCATTGGCGGCCAGTACCTCCCAATGACTGCCTAACAGGATCGCCGGCGCGGGGTTGTTGGCGTGCAGCACATGGCTGACGGCTTCGCGAATCGCCGCCATGCCGGGCGCGGCAAGCGGGGTGGCGTTGTAGCGAGGTGCGTAGCCGGCGGCCAGGAACACGCGGTTGCACTGCTCCAGCGGTACGTCCAGCGCGGTCAGCAGGTTATGCAAAGTGCCGGGGCTGGCTTTGGCGCGACCGGTTTCGACGCAACTGAGATGGCGCTGGGACACTCCGGTGATCAGCGCCAGTTCCAACTGGCTTAGCTTGGCGCGGCGGCGTAATTGGCGCAGCTGTGCGCCGGCAGTCAAAGGGGTGTCCATGGACAATTCATGACCTCCTTGGTCATTGCGAGGAGCGTCACCTTATCACTAGGGTAATGCTCGATCACATCAAGGAGCAGACCATGCACAAACCTTTCACTGCCATCGCCGCGTTGCTGGGGTTTTCCCTGTATACCCTTGTGATTCTGCTCACTGCCGAGCAATCGCTATGGGCTTTTGGCCGGGAACTGCTGTCGCGCCCGGACACGGCGCAGGTGGTTATTGACCTGTACTTGATGGCGGTGCTGGCGTGCGTGTGGATGTATCGCGATACGCGTCGGCGTGGGCGGCCGATGATGTCGGTGCTGCCGTACTGGCTGCTGACGGCGGTATTCGTATCGGTGGGGCCGTTGTTGTATCTCGTGGTGAAGGGTTTTACTCCGCCGGCGCGCAGATAGCTCCGGTCTGGCAGATGCTGCTTGCGGTAGCGAACAGGCTCAGCACAACAGTCGGCGCTTCAAGCGCCAGCCCCCGTCCCACTCACCAACTGAATCCGGTCACGCCCACCTCGCTTGGATTCATACAGCGTGGCATCCCCCTGTTCGATCAACGCCGCCAGGCTGGCCGGTGGTTGCTCGAAGAGCAGGGCACCGATGCTCAGCGTGACCGGTTGCGGCGTGGCGAAGTGTTGGCCGGCCAGTTGCTGGAATTGCCCGCGCAGGCGGTTGCCCAGGTCGACGACCCGCTCGGCGCTGGTGGCGTTGAGCAGGATGACGAATTCATCGCCGCCCAGGCGCGCGGCGAGGGCGCCGTCGGGGGTGACGCTGCGGATCATTTCGCTCAATGCTATCAACAGCCGGTCACCGGCGGTGTGGCCGTGCAAGTCGTTGACGCCTTTGAAATGATCGATGTCGATCAGCAGCAACGCCCCCGGTTGCGCCGCCGAGGCCTGGGCCAGCAGGCGTGGTGCGCGCAGGTCGAGGGCGCGGCGGTTGTAGAGGGCGGTGAGTGGGTCGCGGGCGGCGAGGCGGGCGATGTGCTGTTCGCGGCGGTAGCGTTCCGAGCCGGTCATGGACAACGCGATCAGCATGATCGCCATGGCGCCTTCCACCAGCGACACCTGGATGATTTCGCCCTTGAACGCCGCCAGGTCGATCAACGTGCCGGGGATCACCACCGACACGGCCTTGGCCACGTAGAAGGCGCCATGAATCAGCAGCACATAGCGCAGTTGCACCGCACCGACACTCAGGGATTTGCCATGGGGACGCAGCAGGAAACTGGCGCGCAAGGTCGGCAAGGCCACCAACAGCGACTGCACCGCCAACATGGCTTTGGACCACGGCAGGTCGGCCGGGAGCATCAGCATGCCAAGCCACACCACCAGCATCAGTGCCCAAAGCGGTGAAAGGCGCACCTGGGTGAACCGCGCCACCCCGAGCAAAAACAGAAAATGTGCGCTCACCAGCAAACCGTTGGCGAACCAGATGCCGATCACCAGGTAGCCGTTTATGCGCAGCAGCGCCAGGGTTGAGCCGACGGTGATGGTGGCGAAACCGGCGCTCCAATACAGCAAGGACGGTTCGCGCACACTGCGCCATTCAATCAACAGGTAAAGCGCAGCCGCGGCCGCCAGGGCGACGGTCAGGGCCAGAATCGTGGGAGGGTCGAGCGTCATATCGTGCAGAACTGCCTGGTGTGCGTTTAAACGCGAATTGTAAGCGCACACACAGGTTTTTCAGAACACAAACCGTAATGGCATACCGCCATCCGATGGCCGGCGGTCAGACCCCTTTGGTCGACGGCAGCAACACCGTGAGTATCCCCACCAGCGGCAGGAACGAGCACAGCTTGTAGACGTATTCGATACCGTGGT
Source organism: Pseudomonas sp. S4_EA_1b (assembly GCF_016307435.1). Lineage (NCBI taxonomy): Bacteria > Pseudomonadati > Pseudomonadota > Gammaproteobacteria > Pseudomonadales > Pseudomonadaceae > Pseudomonas > Pseudomonas sp. S4_EA_1b. The sequence goes on from NZ_JAEILC010000057.1 coordinate 5,498, forward strand.
TATCCGCCAGCAGGCCGAGCAAGGCTGCGCCGATCCCACTGAAGCCGAACATCAGGCCAAAGAAGATACCGGCGATCATGCCCACATTGCCCGGCACCAGTTCCTGGGCGAACACCACGATGGCCGAGAACGCCGAGGCCAGGATAAAGCCGATCACCACGCTGAGCACGGCGGTCCAGAACAGGTCGACGTAGGGCAGGGCCAAGGTGAACGGCGCGGCGCCGAGGATCGAGAACCAGATGACCTTCTTACGCCCGATGCGGTCGCCGATCGGCCCGCCGAAGAACGTGCCCGCCGCCACCGCGCCGAGGAACAGGAACAGGTACAACTGGGAGTTGGCCACCGACAGCTGGAATTTTTCGATCAGGTAGAAGGTGAAGTAGCTGGTCAGGCTGGACATGTAGAAGTACTTGGAAAACACCAGTACCGCCAACACCACCAAAGCGAAGGTCACGCGGCCTTTGGACAGACCATGGGTGGCCTGGCTGCCTTGCTTGAGCTTGAACAGGTTGAGGTGGTTGCGGTACCAGCGGCTCAAGCCATACAGCACACCGATGGCGAATACGGCAAACAGGCCGAACCAGGCGATATGGTCCTGGCCGTACGGGATGATGATCGCCGCCGCCAGCAGTGGGCCGAATGCGCTGCCGGTGTTGCCGCCGACCTGGAAGGTCGATTGCGCCAGGCCGTAGCGCCCGCCCGAGGCCAGGCGCGCAACGCGTGAGGTTTCCGGGTGAAAGGTCGACGAGCCCACGCCCACCAGGCCCGCGGCCAACAAGATCGCCGGAAAGCTGCCGACAAAGGCCAGCAGCAGGATGCCGACCAAGGTGCATACCATGCCGGCCGGCAGCAGCCACGGCTTGGGGTGCCGGTCGGTGTGATAGCCGATCCACGGCTGCAATAGCGACGCGGTGAGTTGGAAGGTGAGGGTGATCATGCCCACCTGGGTAAAGCTCAGCCCATAGTTGGCCTTGAGCATCGGGTAGATCGACGGCAGCACGGCCTGGATCAGGTCATTGATCAAGTGCGCCAGGGCGCACGCGCCAATAACGCGCAACACCAGTGGGCTGGCTTGGGGTGGGCTTGAGGCGGCGGCAGGTGAGGCGGTCAGGGTCGACATGCAGGCATTCCATACAAGGCAGCAAACAGTGAAAGCGGGCAGCGGTGCTATGAACCGCTGCTCCATATCTAGACGCGGTGTTTATGCTAGATTCGGCGCAAATGCCTGTCTCGCGAAATTGGGGCGGCAATCATCGCAAAAAGGGCGAAATGATCAAATCACTGGATACATTCTTGCGGGAGATCGATGAAGGCGACTGGGCCGTCATCAGTTCGGCCACCGACTACCCGGAAAACTGGGTGATCCCCGACCACAGTCATGAGAAGCACCAACTGCTGTACGCCACCGAGGGCGTGATGGTCGTGCGTTCGGCGCACAACCAGTGGACGGTACCGCCCCATCGCGGTTTCTGGATGCCCAGCGGCCACGTTCACTCCCTGCGCTGTGTGGGCGCGCTGAAAATGCGCAGCGTATTCGTGCGCCCCGGCAGCTTCCCGAATTTGCCGAGCGAGACCAAAGCGGTGAGCATCTCACCACTGCTGAGCGAGCTGATCAAGGCATCGGTCAGCCTTAAACCGCCGTACGCCGAGGATTCGCGGGATGCGCGCATCATGCACCTGATTCTGGATGAACTGGCCCTGTTACCGGCCTTGCCGCTGTCGCTGCCGCAGCCGGCCGATTCGCGTATCCAGCAGATCTGCGCGGCCTGGCAACACGATCCGGGCGATGCATCCACCGTGGCCGACTGGAGCGCGCGCCTGGCGCTGGACCAGAAAACCATCCAGCGTCTGTTCCGCAAGGACACCGGCATGACCTTCGGCCAATGGCGCCAACAGGCGCGCCTGTTGTTGGCGTTGGAGCGCATCGCGCTGGGCGAGAAGATTATCGACGTGGCCCTGACGCTGGGCTACGAAAGCCCCAGCGCCTTCACCAGCATGTTCAAAAAGCAATTCGGCAAGACGCCGAGTCAGTTTTTCACCTAGCTCGGCGGGTCAGCCCAGCAAACCATGGAACGCAGTGATATCCAGCGGGCGGCTCAGGTAGTAGCCCTGGCCTTCGTCGCAGGCCACCGATTTAAGCATCGCCAAGTGCTCGGCGGTCTCGATGCCTTCGGCGGTCACCGTCAACGACAGCGCGCGACCCAGGCCGACGATGGCCTGAATAATGGCTTTATCGTCCTCGCTTTCTTCCAGACGATTGAGGAAGCTGCGGTCGATCTTCAGCCCGTCGAACGGGAACGCGCGCAGGTAGCTGAGGGACGAATAGCCGGTGCCGAAATCATCCATGGCGATGCGCACGCCGAGCTGCTTGAGGGCGTGCATCACCTCCAGCGCAACGGCGGCATCTTCGAGCATCACGCTCTCGGTAATTTCGAGCTCGACCCGCGCCGGGTCGATCCCCGACGCCTGCAACGCCAGGCTCACGCGTTCCACCAGGTTGCCGCGCCGGAACTCGGTGGGCGACAGGTTGACCGACACAAACAACAGGTCGGGCCAGCGCGCAGCATAGGCGCAGGCGGTTTCCAAGACCCAGTCGCTCAGCGCCAGGATCAGCCCGGACTCTTCGGCAATCGGAATAAACGTGTCCGGCGCGATCAGGCCGCGCACCGGGTGCTGCCAGCGCACCAGGGCTTCGGCCCCGACCATTTGCCCGTCGGCGATGCGATAGCGCGGCTGGAAGTGCAAACGCAGTTCTGCATGCTTGATCGCGAACCGCAGATCGCTTTCCAGGCGGCGCCGCTCGATGATCCGCGTGTTCATTTCGCCGGAATAAAAGCGCCAAGTACTGCGCCCGGCGGACTTGGCTTCGTACAGCGCGATATCTGCATAGCGCAGCAGTTCGGTAACGTCTTTGGCGTCGTTGGGCGCCAGCGCGATGCCGATGCTGGCGCTGATAAACACTTCCTGCTCATCGATACGCACGGCTTGTTCGATGGAGGCAATCAGGCGCCGGCACAGGTTCTCGACTTCGTCCTGGTTGCCGGCATCGCTGAGGATCAGCACGAATTCGTCACCGCCGACCCTGGCCACCAAGTCGCCGTGGCGCACGCAATCGGCCAGGCGCCGGGATACTTCGTTGAGCACCCGGTCGCCGGCGGCATGCCCCAGCAGGTCGTTGACCGGTTTGAAGCGGTCCAGGTCGAGGCTGAGCATTACCAGCGGGTGGTCAGGCGACGGCAGGGTCTTGAGCTTGCCATTGAGGAAGGCTTGCAGCCGCGTGCGGTTGGCCAGCCCGGTGAGGGCGTCGTGTTGGGACAGGAACTCGATGCGCCGCCGGGCCTCGACCTCTTCGGTGACGTCGGTGGCGGTGCCACGGAAGCCGCCGCAAGGCATTTGTCGCGCGGCCAGGCGCGTCATGCGTTCCTGGCCCTGAGCGTCTAGGTAACGACACTGCACGCTGAGGTCTGGATGCCGGTCCGGGCTGCCCAGCCATTGCGAGAGCACGCCGGCCTCGGAGCCAAGCAGGTCGAGCATGGGCGCGCCGATCCAGGCGTGACGGTCCAGGCCGGTGACGCTCTGAAAACGTTCCGACAGGTAGGTGAACCGCCAGTGGCCATCGATCTCCCAGACCCAATCGGAACTGGCCTCCACCACATCGCGAAATCGCGCTTCGCTGGTGGCCAAGGCATTCTGGCTGTCTTGCAGCGAGGCGTGGCTGGCGTCCAGCGCCTGCGCCGCCGCCGTGGCCCGGCGGGAAATCACCCAGGCCATCAGACACACCAGCAGCGCCGCCAGGCCCAGCAGCGGCAGACCGACCGCCATCAGCCGCAGGCCGGGGCGCTCCGGCTCCCAATGCAGGCTGCCGGCGTCGCCGTTGTTACCCAGGGGCACCAGCAACACATTGCCGATGTCGTCAGGCGTGGCGATGTGCAGATTGTGAATGCCGAACTCATTGCCGATCAGGGCCAGTTTGTCGGCGGTGAGCAGGTCTACAAACACCAGCACAGAATGCTTTCGGCCGTCTTTTTCCACGGTGGGGTCGGTGCCGGGGGTAATCGCCGCAGCGGCTATCAGTGTTGGGGTGCCACGCACATTTATAAACCGCGTCACCGGGATTTCTTCATCGGCGCCGGCGCGGGCCTGTTCCAGAATCTGGGCCATAGGCTGCTCCAGCCATTGGCTCAGTTCGAGGTGTTGCATCTGGCCCTCGACCACCGCATACACCGTGCGGTCTGCATCGTCGACCACAAACAGCCCCTGGAAGCCGAAGTCCTGATACAGCGTCGGCCCGACGTTTTCACGCACGAAGGCCCAATCGGTGTCTACCGTGACGTGCAGGTGCTTGTAGGCATCGCTCCAGAACGCATAGTCCTTGACGGTCAGGCGCAGGGACTTCTCCATCGATTGCACGGCTTTGCGCGTATAAAAAGCGCTTTCCGACTGTTCGGTGTGGTCCAGATCGTGGGCGATGTACACCAGCGAGTAAGCCGCCGCCGCGAATACACAGGCCAGCAAGGCCATGAAATTGAGCAGTGACGTGCGGGTCAGCGACAGGCTGGTGCGGGTGGACAGGGTACGGACGATAGGGGCTAGAGTATTCGGCATTATTTCCCGCAGAGCGTCGCTGCAAGTCATGGATATGACAGGCTATCGGCGCCCTCGGCGAAATATTTAGCCGCTCAGGCGCAGCTTCGACTAGCGCTCATGGGCCGTCAGGTTGGCGAAGAAGATGCAGCCGATCAGGCGGGCAAACAGGCTAAGGGTTTCGGCCAGGTTGGGGTCGTCGAACAGCATCGCCTTGGAGTCCAGCGCACACAGCGCACCGAACAGGCGGCCATCGGGTAGGAAGATGGGCGTGCCGGCGTAACTCTCGATGGCGTACTGCTTGACCACCGGGCGCGCGGCGAAGCGGCCGTTCTGGCTGACCTGGGGAATGAACAGGGTCTGCGGGTTGATGCAAAACTCGCTGCACAGGGTGGTTTCCAGATCGAGCACGTCGTCCGGGTGGATGCCCATGTCGAAAGGGTCATGCACCGAGCACACGACCCATTCCAGGTCGGTGAATTTGGCGATGCCGGCAAAGCGCATGCCGGTCAGGCGGGTGACGAGTTGCAGGATGCTGGTAGTGGCTTCGATTTCGGCGATGGCGGCGCGTTCTTCTGGGCTGAGCAATGACAGTGGTGCGGTGACGCTGGAAAGCATGCTGAACACTCCAAAGGCGCGGTGGCTGGGGCCCCCGCGCGCGGACAGGTCTTAGTTGATACGAGGATGCTGTTGCACCAGGTTTTCGCGCTTGGCTTCTAGTTCGGCGATCTCGGCGTCGATATCTTCGATCTTCTGCTCGATATTGTCATGGTGTTCTTGCAGCAGCTCCTTGGCTTCTTCCATGTCCGAGGCCGCCGGTGCCGCGCCGCGCAGGGGGCGGTTAGCGGTCTCTTTCATGGTCACCCCGGTGATCAGACCGACCACTGCAAACGCCATCAAGTAGTAGGCGGGCATGTACAGGTCATTGGTGGTTTCCACCAGCCAGGCGACGGCGGTCGGGGTCAAGCCGGCGATCAGCACCGAGACGTTAAAGGCGCTGGCTAGAGCGCTATAGCGCAGGTGCGTAGGGAACATCGCCGGCAATGTCGACGCCATCACGCCGATAAAGAAGTTCAGCACAACGGCCAGGATCAGCAGGCCGGCGAAGATCAGCCCGATCTTGCCGCTGGTGATCAGCATAAAGGCTGGAATGGCCAGCAACAGCAAACCTACGCTGCCGGCAATGATGAACGGCTTGCGGCCGATTTTGTCACTGACAAAACCGATGAACGGTTGCACGAACAGCATGCCGACCATGATTGCGATGATGATCAATACACCGCTGTTTTCTTTGTAGTGCAGGTTGTGGGACAGGTAGCTCGGCATGTAGGTGAGCAGCATGTAGTACGTCACGTTGGTGGCCGCCACAATGCCGATGCAGGTCAACAGGCTGCGCCAATGCTTGGTGGCGACTTCCTTGAACGACACTTTCGGGCCGTGGGACAGACCTTCGCGGTCGCCTTGTTCGAGGGTGTCCATGTGTTGCTGGAACGCCGGGGTTTCTTCCAGCGCGTGGCGCAGGTAAAGACCGATGATGCCCAGGGGCAGGGCGAGGAAGAACGGCAGGCGCCAGCCCCAGGATTCAAACTGTTCTTCGCCGAGGATGCTGGAAATCAGCACCACCACACCCGCGCCGAGCACGAAACCGGCGATGGAACCGAAGTCCAGCCAACTGCCGAGAAAGCCGCGCTTGCGATCCGGGGCATACTCGGCAACGAAGATCGACGCGCCGGTGTATTCACCGCCTACCGAGAAACCTTGGGCCATTTTGCACAGCAGCAACAGGATCGGCGCCCAGATACCAATGGTGGCGTAGCCGGGGATCAGACCGATGGCGAAGGTACTCAGCGACATGATCACGATGGTCGCCGCCAGCACCTTCTGTCGTCCGTATTTGTCCCCCAGGGCGCCGAAGAACAGGCCACCCAAAGGACGGATCAGGAACGGCACCGAGAAGGTAGCCAGTGCGGCAATCATTTGCACACTGGGCGAAGCGTCCGGGAAAAACACCTTGCCCAGCACATAGGCGACAAACCCGTAGACGCCAAAGTCGAACCATTCCATGGCGTTACCCAGTGCAGCGGCGGTGATCGCCTTGCGCATCTTGGTGTCATCGACAATGGTGATGTCATTCAATCCGATGGGATTGACGCTTTTCTTACGTGATTTCATGCGGATCACTCTAAAACAGAACAGGGGAGGTGCTATCACTGCGACAGCACCGCTCTGTCAATTCAGATACAAGTGCATGCGAAATAATTCACCGCTATTTGGGTTTTTTTATGGATGAGGTCGGCGGCCTTACCCCTCAGCAGCAGGCACCGAATGCCCCGCTGCGAGTCAGGCCGTAACAGTGTGCAGGGATTATTCGCGATCTTCGGCGACCCTGTTGAACCCCGCGGCGCTATGCAGCAGGGGTCATATACACGCCACACTCATTTGTGGTGAGCAGGCTTGCCCTGCGCTGGGCTGCGAAGCGGCCCTAAATCCAGGCGCCTTGTAAGCTGGAAGGAGAACGCGGTGTGCTGTCGAGGGTCTGCTGCGCAGCCCAGCGCGGGGCAAGCCCAGCGCGGGGCAAGCCCGCTCACCACATAAAAGCGTGGTCGATGTGAGCTGATCGCCTGGCGGGCAGCTCAGCGAAGTCGGTCAAAAGGGTGGGGGGGGCTTGCCCCCGATCAAGGCTGCCCAATAACGCTGTGTTGAGCAGGCTTGCCCTGCGCTGGGCTGCGCAGCAGACCCTCGACAGCACACCGCGTTTCTCCCGCTGGCGATGCCCAAGGCGTCCGCAACCCTGAGAATCGCCTAAACAGGTTGAAACGGTGATTATCAGCCTCGTCATCATATGACTTTGCCTGCGCGAGACCGACTCCTCTACCCGCAAAACCACGTTGACAGCATCCACACGGCCCGATATAAAAGTCGCAGTTGTACGACGACATATGACGTTACATATGTCCTATCTAACAAAAATAAAAAGTGATGCCATGAATCTAAGCGAGCCCATCAACGCCCATCGTGTCGGCCAGGCCGTCGGCAACTATCGTTGGACCATCTGCGCGATGTTGTTTTTCGCCACCACCGTCAACTACCTCGATCGCCAGGTGCTGAGCCTTCTGGCCCCGCAGTTGTCGACGCAGTTCGGCTGGAGCAATACCGATTACGCCAACATCGCCGCCGTGTTCCAGTTCGTGTACGCGATTTCGATGCTCTTCGCCGGGCGCTTCGTCGATAAGATCGGCACAAAGGCCGCTTACGTGATTGCCATCGGCATCTGGTCCACCGGCGCGATCATGCATGCGTTTTCCGTGCCGATGGGCGAGGGCATCGCCGCTATCAGCGGTGCTATCGGCCTGGCAGTGATCCCGGTGTCGATCGCCGGTTTTATGCTGTCCCGCGCGGTACTGGCCATTGGCGAGGCGGGTAATTTCCCGATTGCGATCAAAGCCACTGCCGAATACTTCCCCAAGAAAGAACGCTCCCTAGCCACTGGTATCTTCAACTCCGGTGCCAACGTCGGTGCGATCCTGGCGCCGATCTGCGTGCCGCTGATCGCCGGTTTGTGGGGCTGGGAAGCGGCATTCATGGTGATCGGTATGCTCGGTTTCGTGTGGGTGGCGGTCTGGGTCGGGCTGTACAAAAAGCCTGAGGATCAGAAGCGCCTTTCGGCCGAGGAGTTGGCTTACATCCGTAGCGACCAGACCGTGCAGCCGTTCGCCACTGCACCGGCCACTGGCAAAAAAGTCTCGTGGTTCAGGTTGCTCACCTACCGCCAGACCTGGGCCTTTGCCTTCGGCAAGTTCATGACCGACGGCGTGTGGTGGTTCTTCCTGTTCTGGCTGCCCACCTACCTGGCGGCGCAATACGGCATGAAAGGCGCCGATATCGTGATGCCCCTGGCCGTGCTGTACAGCATGACCATGGTCGGCAGCATCGGCGGCGGCTGGTTCCCCAGCTACTTTATGGCCCGTGGCGACGCGCCTTATGACGGCCGCATGAAGGCCATGCTGGTGATCGCGCTGTTCCCGCTGGTGGTGTTGCTGGCGCAGCCTTTGGGCTATATCAGCTTCTGGGTGCCGGTGCTGTTGATCGGCGTGGGCGCCTCGGCGCACCAGGCATGGTCGTGCAATATCTTCACCACGGTTTCCGACATGTTCCCGCAAAAGACCGTGGCCTCCGTGGTCGGTATCGGCGGCATGGCCGGTGGGCTGGGTGGGGTGGTGATGACCAAGATCGGCGGCTGGGTGTTCGACTATTACAAGTCCATCAATGACATCCGCACCGGCTACATGATCATGTTCGCGATCTGCGCCCTGGCTTACCTCACTGCGTGGAGCGTGATGAAAGCGCTGGTGCCGCGCCACAAGGAGATCACTGACCTGTAAGTGAACCTGCCGGAGCGATCGGACCGCTCCGGCAGTGCGCGATCAACGGTTGCGCGTTACCCGCCACACAGTGTTGGCCAAGTCATCGGCGATGATCAATGCGCCTTTCGGATCCACCGTCACCCCCACCGGACGCCCTCGGGTTTTGCCATCTTCACCGCGAAAACCGGTGGCGAAGTCCACGGGCTCGCCCGCCGGTTTACCGTCCTTGAATGGCACGAAGATCACCTTGTAGCCCACCGGTTGATCGCGGTTCCAACTGCCGTGCTCGCCGACGAACACACCGTCGGCAAAGCGTTCGCCCATGGCCGGGATGGAAAAGTCCACGCCCAGGGCGGCCACATGGGAACCCAGGCTGTAGTCGGGTTTGATCGCCGCCGCGACCTTAGCCGGGTTCTGCGGTTGCGCCCGTGGGTCGACGTTCTGGCCCCAGTAGCTGTAGGGCCAGCCGTAGAACGCGCCTTCACGCACGGAGGTGAGGTAATCCGGCACCAGGTCGGGGCCGAGTTCGTCGCGTTCGTTGACGACTGTCCACAATTGCCCGGAATCCGGTTGGATCGTCAGCGCGGTGGGGTTGCGCAAACCGGTGGCGTAGGGTTTATGCGCGCCGGTCTGGGCATCGATCTGCCAGACCATGGCACGGTCGATCTCCACTTCCATGCCCCGCTCGGTGATGTTGCTGTTGGAACCGATTCCCACATACAACTGACGACCGTCGGCACTCACCGCCAGGGATTTGGTCCAGTGGTGGTTGATCTGCGCCGGCAGGTCGGTGACTTTGACCGGCGCGCCGCTGGCCTTGGTCTGGCCATCGCTGTAGTCGAACCGCACCAGCGCATCCTGGTTGGCCACGTACAGTTTGCCGTCGGCGAAGGCCAGGCCGTAGGGCGCGTTGAGGTTGTCGGCGAACACGGTCTTGAGTTCATAAGTGCCATCGCCGTCGGCGTCGCGCAGCAGCGTCAGGCGGTTGCCGCTCTTGACCTGGGTGTTGCCCTGGGCCTTGATCACGCTGGCGATCACGTCCTTGGGCTTGAGCTTGGCCGCGCTGCCGCCACGGCCTTCTGCGACAAGGATATCGCCGTTGGGCAGTACCAGGGTCTGGCGTGGGATGGCAAGGTCAGTAGCGATCGCCGTGATGCTGAAACCCTCCGGCACGGTGGGTTTCTGCTCGCCCCATGGGGTTGGCTCGGCGATTTTCATGCTCGGCAGCAGGCTGCTCTGTTGTTCCGGCAGTTTGGGGTCGGGGCCGCGGGCCTGGGTTTTGTCGCCTTCGGCGCCGCAAGCGCTCAGCAGCAGGGCGGCGCTGAGCACGGTCAATGGGAAGCAGGTTTTCATCGGGCACCTCCGGTGCGCAGGCCGGTCCAGGTGGCGAGGATCGCCAGCACCGTCACAATGGCCGACAGCACCAGGCCGGCGGGCATCATGGCGTAAGCGTCCTTGGCGTGCTGGAACGCATCGATCAACCCCAGCACCCAAGTGACCAACAGCAGCAACACATAAACGACGGGCCGCCCGGCTTTGTGGGGCGCGCGCAGCAGGTTGACCAGTGCGAACAGCAACGCCAAGCCACAGAAGACCAGCGCACCGGCAATCAGCCAGGACGCGAAGTTGGCCCACTGAATCTGAAAGGTCTGGGCGTAGGCAATGTCACTGAGCAACGCGCCCAAAAATAGCGGCACGCCGCCGGCCAGCAAGGTCGCGTGCAACGGACCTGGCCGACTATCGGGGTAGGTGGGGAGGGTAGTCATGGGGTAAGCGGCTCCTTACTTGTTCGGCGCCCTGGGCTCAGGGATGGGATGACTTCGCATAGGAAAGGAGCACGTCATTTGTAGGAAAGTTCATAGATGTTATGCCGAGGATGCGTGTCGAAATATTATGAACCGCGTTGCGTGTTCCTCGGCCCAAGCCCTTATGATCTCGCCCTCACTCAGTCCAGGCCCTTCCATGACCCACCCTCGCATCGGCTTTGCCTGCCAATACAAGCACCCCGACCGCCAGCTCTCGACCGGCGCCCTGAAACTTATCGAAGGCCCATTCAACCCGCGCACCACTACGTTGCGCTGGATGGACAGCGTCGACCCCAGCGTCGCCCGGGACAAATTGGTGGAGGTGGTCACCCACAACCTGGCGGCGCAATTGCAGCTGTTGGCGTACGTCGCCACGCTGCCGCCGACCCTGCGCATGTTGCGCCTGAGCAGCGATCTGCTGCCGTTTTACAGCCACCCCAAAGTGGCGGCCGTCTACCACGACCCGGCCATCCAACAGCAACTGATCGAAGGCTTCGCCGCCATCGGCGAGTTGGCGCGGGCCTCGGACATTCGCCTGTCGTTTCATCCCGGCCAGTACTGCGTGCTCGGCTCGGAAAACCCCAATGTGGTGGAAAACAGCGTGGCCGAGTTCGAGTACCACGCCGATATGATCCGCATGATGGGCTATGGCCGGCGCTTCCAAGATCTCAAATGCAACGTGCATATCGCCGGCCGCCTGGGCGTGGAAGGCACCCGCGCGGTGTGGGCGCGGCTGTCGGAGGTGGCGCGTCACTGCATTACCTTCGAAAACGATGAAAAGACCTACGGCCTGGACCACTGCCTGCAAGTTGCCGATCTGGCCCCGGTGGTACTCGATATCCACCATTGCTGGATTCATGAGGAGGCCTACATTGACCCCGACTCCCCACGGGTCGCCCGAGTGATCGACAGCTGGCGCGGCGTGCGCCCGACCATGCATTACTCCCAGCCTCAGGAGCGTCTGCAAGACCTGGGGTTCGACGCCGAACGCAAGCTGGAGATGGATGCGCTGTTGCAGGTGGTGTCCAAGCGTGACCTGTACGCCCATAGCGAACAGATGTGGAACCGCTGGACCAACGACTACGCCCTGCAGTTTCTGGATCGCTTCGACATCATGCTGGAGGCCAAGGATAAGAACGTGGCATCGTTGGCGTTCTACGAGTATTGGCAATCCCAGGCCACGTGAAGAAAAAGGAGTTTCCTTCCATGCCCGCTCTGCACCTGTTGTGCGGCAAGATCGCCTCCGGCAAGTCCACACTGGCCAGGCGCCTGGTGGCTGAACACCGTGCGATCCTACTCAGCGAAGACACGTGGCTGGCGCAACTGTACCCCGGTGAAGTGTTGTCCATCGCTGACTACCTGCGCTGTGCGCAACGCATGCGTGGGGTGGTGGGGCCACTGGTAATCGACCTGCTCAAGTCCGACGTCAATGTGGTGCTGGATTTTCCGGCCAACACCCTGGCCAATCGCGAATGGCTGTTGAGCCTGGCCCACAGCGCCCAAGTGCCGCACTGCCTGCATTACCTGGAACTCGACGACGCCACCTGCCGCGCCCGCCTGCATGCGCGCAATGCCGGCGGCGAACACGACTTTGCCGCCACCGACGCCGAGTTTGACCTGATCACCCGGTATTTCTGTGTGCCGAGCGAGGGCGAGGGGCTGGTGATTGAGGTGCATCGGCCGTGAGCGTTGCAGTATCACAAGGCCTGGACGCCGAGGGCTTTATCCGCTCCGTTGCGCAGGCGCCCGTGCAGCCTGAGTATCAGCCGGTGCTGGCGGATGCCTGCTCACTGCTGTCCCAGCAAACGTTGGGGCTCGATGGCTTGTATGTTTACGGCAGCGTCGCACGGGGTGACGCGACGCCCGGCCATTCCGACCTGGACCTTACACTGGTGCTGCGCGAGCCGCAGACCCCGCAGGTAGCAGAGCAATTGGAACGCGTTCGCCGTGAACTTGAACGGCGTCACCCGCACGTCACCAAAGTCGACTTCGATATCGGCGAGCGCGCGCAGGTCATGGCGGTTGAAAACCGCAACCTTTGGGGGTTCTGGCTCAAGCATCAGTGTCGTTGTATTTGGGGCAATGACCTCTGCGTCCATTTCGAGCGGTTTCGCCCATGCCGAGAAATCGCGCTGGCGTTAAATGGTGACGTCTATTCGGTATTGAACACCTATATCTGCGCTATCGGGCAAACGGTTATCGAGGCGGATCGGCTGCGCTTGCAGCGTGAAGCGTCGCGCAAACTGATCAGGGCGACGCAGATATTGCGCTCGGAAGCGGCAACGATGTGGCCACAAACACTGGAAGAGCATGTGGCGATGTTCCTCCAGAGCCACCCGGCGATGGTCACCCAGGTAGCGTTCTTTCTGTTTGAAGCGCACAACCCTGGCGCCGCGGGCGATCAGTTCTGCGCGCGGCTGCAGGTATTTGTGGAGTGGTTGGTTTCACACCAGCGCGAAACCCTCCGGACTTAAACCGCCCCACCAATCCATTCAACTCATCCGACAGCTTCGACAGGCGCCCTGAGCCATCCTGGGCCGAGTTGGCCAGGCTTTCCACTAAGCGCGCTTCGTCGTAGATCTGCTGGATATGCCGGTTGATCTCTTCAGCCACGCTTTGTTGTTCCTCGGCGGCGGCGGAGATTTGCAGGTTCTGATCGCGGATTTCGTTGGCCGAGGTCTGGATGCCTTCGAAGCTGTCCCGCGCGTTTTGATGGACGACACGCTGGCCTTGGACAGGTCCATGCAGCTGTCCATCTTCTGGGTGACTTCTTGGGTTTTGGTTTCCAGGGTGCCGAGCAGGTGCTCAATCTCGCCCGTGGAGTCGGAGGTGCGCTTGGCCAGGGCGCGGACTTCGTCGGCCACCACGGCAAAGCCGCGGCCCTGGTCGCCGGCACGGGCCGCTTCGATGGCAGCGTTGAGGGCCAGCAGGTTGGTCTGTTCGGCAATCGCGCGGATGGTGCCGAGGGCATCGTTGGCGTTCTACGAGTATTGGCAATCCCAGGCCACTTGAAGATAACAGAGTCTCCTCGTATGAATGTAAATAAGGCCTGCGTCGGATCACTCAAGGCGCAACAGTCAGTACTATTTGTCTAGCAGAAAGTTGAATGGCGGCTACGAAAGCTGAAGGCTCCGTATGATTGATGAAAAAACGTTCAGCTATAAAACGCTCTGCCTTGAAGATGCAGCTAACAATCAGGCTCTACAATTTACAACTAAGGCCCGTATCGACATAGGCAGGGCTACGATAGTCGCCATTCAGGTGGTTTTGGTTGATGTTATTATCTGACGATTAAGGTTTGGTTTGGTCCCCAGTTTGATTGGTCACTGGCGAGTGCCGATCTAGCAGTTATAGTCAGTTCGCCGCTCGTGAAACCGGGGATGGCATTGATGTTTAGTATGGCCGAAAAGTGCCCGTTTTCATCGCAAAAAACATTGGCGAGTTGGTTGCCGCTATTGGCCTGAAAGATAGCGATGTTAGTTCTGGGAGTGCCCTTTCCTTGGACGTAAACGCAGTCTCTTTTATAGCCTGGCGGGTCGAATACGGGGGCTGAGAGTGTCATGGCAATTATCCTTTTAACATGAGTTTTTAAGTGGTGAGACGATTTTTTTTTCGTCGCTTGCAAAGTACTCAATCTATAAGGTTGAAACTACTGTCATAGTTGACAGGGTGTAAGCTTTTTTCGAAATAACTGATGGTTTTGTTGAATCTAAACGCAGGGTGAATGGATCTAAATAATGTTGACGGGGCAGTAAACGTCACCCAGTAAATACTTTCACTTACTTGGAGAGCGCTCAGCGTCGCACGTTCTTGCACGCAGGGTCGGAGCAGGGCAGAAGACTGCCTGCTCCTGCATGCGCTGGGTATTTCTGGGCTGGCGAGTTTCACGCCAGCGCGAAACCCTCCTCAGGATTTAAACCGCCCCACCAATCCGTTCAACTCATCCGACAGCTTCGACAGGCGCCCTGAGTCATCCTGGGCCGAATTGGCCAGGCTTTCCACCAAACGCGCTTCGTCGTAGATCTGCTGGATATGCCGGTTGATCTCTTCGGCCACGCTGTGTTGTTCCTCGGCGGCGGCGGAGATTTGCAGGTTCTGGTCGCGGATTTCGTTGACCGAGGTCTGGATGCCTTCGAAGCTGTCACGCGCGTTTTCGATGGACGACACGCTGGCCTTGGACAGGTCCATGCAGCTGTCCATCTTCTGGGTGACTTCCTGGGTTTTGGTTTCCAGGGTGCCGAGCAGGTGCTCGATTTCGCCCGTGGAGTCGGAGGTGCGCTTGGCCAGGGCGCGGACTTCGTCGGCCACCACGGCAAAGCCGCGGCCCTGGTCGCCGGCACGGGCCGCTTCGATGGCAGCGTTGAGTGCCAGCAGGTTGGTCTGTTCGGCAATCGCGCGGATGGTGCCGAGGATTTGGTTGATGCTGCGGCTGCCGGCCTCCAGCTCGACCATGGCCTGGGACGATTCGCTCAAGCGGCGGCCCAGGCGGTTGACGTTGTCGGTGGTCGCTTCGATCTGCTGTTTACCCTCGGCCACGCGGCGGTGGCCATTCTCGGCGGATTCGGCCGCGCCGCTGCAGGAGCGGGCGACTTCGTTGGCGGTGGCCACCATTTCATTGAATGCAGTGGACACCAGTTCTACCGCCTCGCGCTGGCGACCGGCAGCCTCGTTCATGTTGTGGGCCACCTCGCTGTTGACCTTCGAAGCGTTATGCAAATTGGCCGAGGCCGCGCCGATGTGCTGGATCAACTGGCGAATGGCCGCGAGAAACTTGTTGAACCAGCCGGCCAGTTCGGCGGTTTCGTCCTTGCCGTGTACCCGCAGCTCATGGCGCAAGTCGCCTTCGCCCTCGGCAATCGACTGCAAGCCGGTGCTGACCTGGCCGATCGGCTTGACGATCACTTTGGAGAACGCTGCGGCGATCAGGCCGAAAATCAACACCAGCACGCCGACGATGATGGCGGTGAGGTAGGTCATGCGCGTGGCCTCGGCTATCACTTCGCTTTTTTCGATCAGGCCGATATAACGCCACCCCAGGCCGGGGGAGGTCCACACGTTGGCCATGTAGCGCACGCCGTCGATCTCAACTTCGGTGGAGCCTTGCGTGGTTTGCGCCAATTGCGCGTAGGCCGTACCCAAATCTTTCAGCGGTTTGAAGTTGTGGGCGGCGTCCCGTGGGTCGACCAGCACCACGCCGTCCTCGATCAACATCACGTAACCGCTGTCGCCGAGCTTGATGCTCTTGACCAGTTCGGTCAGGTTCTTCAGCGACACGCTGACCACGAATACCCCTTTGGGTTTGCCGGCGCTGTCGAGCATGGCGCGCGCGGTGCCTACCAGGGCCACGTCGTCTTTATCGTAGTAATAGGCCGGCGTGCGCACGGTCTTGCCGGGGCTGGCCATCGCCGCTTTGTACCAGGGGCGTGCGCGCGGGTCGTATTTGGCCAGTTGCGGATCGTCCGGCCATTTGGCGTAGGTGCCGTCTTCCAGGCCGATGGACAGGATCGCCGCCGCCGGGTGGGTGGCGCCATAGCGGGCGAAGCGCTCGATCACCGTTTGCGCTTCGGCGGGCAGCGGTTGAGCGGCCGCGTCGGCGGGTTGGTAATTTTTTAGAGTGTTGACCGAGGTGTATACAGAATCCGTGGCCATTTGATCGACGTTCTGCAGTGTGCCGTCGAAGAACTGGCGGATATTGCCATCGATCTGGCGGATTTCCCGGGTACTGCCGTCGATGAACTGATCCACCGCCTGGGTCCGGGTGTTCATCACTGAGATGACGGCCACCAGGCTCACTGGGATAAACGCAACCGAGACAAAAGCCAGCACAAGCTTATTTTTTATTTTCATCGAGACGACCATCAGCGTGGAGGGCGGCCAAATCGCCACGCCCCCTGAACGAGGCGAGGCGATTTGCTATCACTGCTTTTTCGGCGCGCTCTTGGTAAACCTTTAGGGTTTTTTGTACACAATACAATCGACGATTGTTCTGTATCCAATCAGTACACATCACGCAGATAGCGTTTTTGCTCACTCAGTTGGCGCCAGTAGTCCACGGCGTGCTCCGGGCTCAGCCCGCCGTGGGTTTGCGCGATCTGGCGTAGCGCCTGGTCAACATCCTTGGCCATGTGGCTGGCGTCCCCGCAGATGTACACCTTGGCGCCGTCCTGCAGCCAGCGCCACAGCTCGGCGCCTTGCTCGCGGATGCGGTCCTGCACATAGATTTTTTGCGCCTGATCGCGGGAGAACGCCAGGCTCAGGTGGGTGAGCAGGCCGTCGCGCTGCATACCTTGCAGCTCGTCTTGGTAATAAAAGTCGCTGGCGGCGTACTGCTCGCCGAAGAACAGCCAGTTACGCCCCGGGTGCCCGAGGGCGCGGCGCTCCTGCAAGAACGCGCGAAACGGCGCCACGCCGGTGCCAGGGCCGATCATGATCATCGGCACATCGCCGTCGCTGGGGGGGCGGAAATGTTTGGACGGCTGCACGAACACCGGCACTTCACCGTCGCCGACGCGGTCGGCGAGAAAGGTCGAGGATACGCCTTTGCGTTTGCCATAGCGCACGGCTGCGACGGTCAGGTGGACTTCACCGGGGTGGGCCTTGGCGCTGGACGCAATCGAGTAGAGGCGCGGTTGCAGACGCCGCAGGGTGCTCAGCAAATCGTCCGCCGAGCACTCGATGGGGTAGGCGTGAAGCACGTCCACCAGTTGCCGACCCCACAGCCAGTCGTTCAATTCGGCCTTGTGCTCGGGCCGCAATAACTGCTCAAGCCCTCCATCGGCGCTGCGCTCGGCAATAAACGCCAGGGTCTCGCTGCTGGGCCGGGCGATTTCGAAGTGCTGGGTCAACGCCTGTTGCAGCGAGACCTCGCCGAAGGTGTCGATAGTGACGCTGGCCGACGCCTTCAGGCCGGTCAATTCGAGCAGTTCGTGGACCAGTTCGGGGCAGTTGCGCGGCCGTACGCCGAGGGCATCGCCGGCTTCATAGCTGAGCCCGGAGTCGGCCAGGTCCAGGGCGAACTGGCGGGTTTCTTTATGGCGGCTATGGGGGTTGAGATGGCGGTTGAGTAGTAGGCGCGAACCGTACAGCTTGGTCTTGCCGGCGGGTGTGGCGGCTGCCGGCGCCTTGGCCGGGTTGAGGCTGTGCTGCAAGCGCAGCAGCCAGGCATCGGCGTGCGCTTGGAATTCGGTGTCGCAATCGACGCGCTCCAACAGGCGGGTGGCGCCCAGCTCCAGCAGGCGTTGATCAAGGCGTTTGCCGTGCTTGCAGAACTGCTCGTAGTTCGGATCGCCCAGGGCCAGCACCGCAAACCGCAGGGACTCCAGGCGCGTCTCGACACGGCTGAGGCTGTGCCAGAAACCTTCGCCATTGTCCGGTGGGTCGCCGTCGCCGAAGGTGCTGCTGATCAATGCCAGGTTCTGGGTGCTTGCCAGTCGGCTCGCCGGGAAATCCGCCATTGCGCTCAGCTCGACGCTGATCCCAGCCTCACGCAGGCGCTGGGCACAGCGCTCGGCCAATGCTTCGGCATTGCCGGTCTGGGAAGCCCACAGCAAGGTCACGGCGGGGGAGGCGGGCAGTGTGCCGACACTGGCCGGCGAGGCGCGACTGAACAGCCCGCCGAGCAAACCGTCGACCCACACTCGCGCCTCGTCGGCCAACGGCGCCGTGGGCGGTAGCACCGGCACACCACCGGCCTGGCGTGCGTTGTCGGCGCGCATGCCACTGACAAAGCCGGCGAGGTAGGTGCGTTCGCTGTCGCTCAGTGGCGGCGGGATGACGCTACGCAGGCCAGCGATTTCGGCGAAGGCGTCGATGCGCGACATGGCGGGTTCCTTTGCGCAAAGGGGAAGGTCGGTGGTCGCCTGAGTGGGCGAGTCGAGGAACTGATGGTCGATCAGCTCGACACGTTCCAGGGTGACGGCGCAGCACTTGAATTCCGGCTGCAACGACATCGGGTCGACCGCATCCGAAGTCACCGCGTTGATCGCCAAATGTTCGCCAAACACGTCGTTCCAGTGAAAGGGCGCGAAACATTGGCCCGGTTGCACGCGGTCGCT
Organism: Pseudomonas sp. S4_EA_1b; assembly: GCF_016307435.1. NCBI lineage: Bacteria > Pseudomonadati > Pseudomonadota > Gammaproteobacteria > Pseudomonadales > Pseudomonadaceae > Pseudomonas > Pseudomonas sp. S4_EA_1b. The sequence goes on from NZ_JAEILC010000057.1 coordinate 24,305, forward strand.
GATCAACGCAGGCAATACCGCGTAGCCGCGCCGCGAACGCACTTGCACTGGCTGCTTGGTCTGAAGCCCCAGGCGCGCGGCGTCATTGGGGTGGATCTCGACAAAGGGGCCGGGGTTGAGTTTGTTCAGCGTGGCGACTTTGCCGGTCTTGGTCAGGGTGTGCCATTGGTGCTGCAAGCGCCCGGTGTTGAGCACGAACGGGAAGACATCGTCGGGCAGCTCCGCCGGTGGCATGTGCGGGCGCGCGAAGAACTGACCTTTGCCGCTGGCGGTGGCGAAGCGCAGCGTGCCGTGTGCGAGGTAGCGGATCGGGTTGCGTGGCGCCGACTCGGCCGATGCCAGCGGCCATTGCAGCGGTGTCTGGCGCAGACGCTTATAGCTGGCGCCGCGCAGGTCATAGCCGGTGGCGGGGTTGCAGGCACGTTTGAGTTCTTCGAACACCTCACTGGCGTCGGCGTAGGTGAACGCCTCGGCATAGCCCATTGCACAGGCGACGCGGGCAATGATCTGCCAGTCGGCCAGGGTGTCGCCCGGCGGCTGTACGGCTGGTTGCATCAGGGTCAGGTTGCGCTCGGAGTTGATCATTACCCCTTCGGCTTCGGCCCACAGCGCGCCGGGCAAGAGGATGTCGGCATAGCGGTTGGTTTCGGTGTCGAGGTACGCGTCCTGGGTAATCACCAAGTCGGCGGCCTGCAGCCCATCGATCACGGTTTGCCGGTTCGGCACGCTGGCCACCGGGTTGGTGCAGATGATCCAGCAGGCTTTGATCTGCCCCGCGGCCATTTGCTCGAACATCGCCACGGTGCCGTCGCTGGCCTGACGCGGCAGGCGGTCGGCGGGGATCTGCCACAGGTCTTCGATAAAGGCGCGGTCGGCGTCTACCAGCATCGAACGTTGCCCCGGCAGGCCCGGCCCCATATAACCCATCTCGCGCCCGCCCATGGCATTGGGTTGGCCGGTCAGGGAAAACGGCCCACTGCCCGGGCGGCAGATGGCGCCGGTGGCCAAGTGCAAGTTGCACAGCGCGTTGGTGTTCCAGGTGCCATGGGTGCTCTGGTTGAGGCCCATGGTCCAGCAACTCATCCACTCGGCGGCCTCGCCGATCCAGGTGGCGGCCTGGCGAATGTCGGCTTCGGCCAGGCCGGTGATGGCGGCGACCTGCTGCGGCGAATAGTCCTCCAGGAACGCGGGGATGGCCTCCCAACCCTCGGTGAAGGTGGCGATAAAGGCCGGGTCGGTGTGGCCGTTTTTCACCAGCAGGTGCAGCAAGCCGTTGAGCAATGCGAGGTCGGTGCCGGGGTTGATCGGCAGGTGCAGGTGCGCCTTGTCGGCGGTGGCGCTGCGCCGTGGGTCGACCACGATCAACTTCGCCCCGGCCTTGACCCGGTCCATCATGCGCAGGAACAGGATGGGATGACAGTCGGCCATATTGGCGCCGATTACGAAGAACAGGTCGGCGCGGTCGAAGTCTTCATAGGAGCCCGGCGGCCCGTCGGAACCCAGGGACAGTTTGTAGCCGCTGCCGGCGCTGGCCATGCACAGCCGTGAATTGGATTCGATATGGCGGGTGCCCACAAAACCCTTGGCCAACTTGTTGACCAGGTATTGGGCCTCCAGTGACATCTGCCCGGAGACGTAAAACGCCAAGGCATCGGGGCCATGTCGCTCCAGCACGTTGCGCAGGCGCCCGGCCGTCTTGGCGATGGCCTCGTCCATGGCGATGCGTACTGGGTCACGGTCGCGGGCCTGGCGCAAGTAAGCGTTTTCCATGCGCCCGGACTCGGCGATGGCTTGCCCGCAGGTAGTGCCCTTGGTGCACAGGCGCCCGGCGTTGGTGGGGTGGTCAGGGTCGCCGATCACCTTGACCACTGTGTTGTCCTGGACCTGCATGACGATGCCGCAGCCCACGCCACAATAGGGGCACACACTGCGTACGTGTTGGTTTGCCATCGATAACCCTCGAACCTTTTCTGCCCGGCAAAAAAAAGCGCCGCGTAACCCTCCGTTGGAAACGGGGATTACACGGCGCCTTTGTCGTGGATGGGCAATCAGCGTTGACTGCTCTGTTGCGCTGTACCTAGCAAGCGGCGCGCCATGTTCCTGCACAGGCCTTACTGACGGTGCCGACGGCGCTTGCTGCGGTTGTGCCGACGCGCGGGAGCAAGCGTACCGTGCCCTTTTATGATGCGCCGCGCACCAGTTGGAGGCGTGATCGCAAGGGTTGAACTGGTGTAGATGCCGTGAGTACGGGGTCGCGACAGGTTGGCACAGAGCCTGCAAGATCCCCGACAACCCCCTTCGGTCAACGACGATCGACAACATGGGCAATAGCGGTGGAATCGGCGAAGTCGTCCGATGCCAACCGTATAAGAACAGGCAAAGACGCCTGGAACCGTAAGGTTTCAGGCGTTTTTTTTTGCTTTTTTTCAAACCGTGATGAGCTTTGTCGGGTGCTTATATGAACGCCAATAACGCCAGTTTGAACCAGCTGCAAACCCTGATCGTCGTCGGCAATGGCATGGTCGGTCATCACTGCGTGGAGCAGTTGATCGAACGCGGCGCGCTGGATCACTACCAACTGCATGTGTTCAGCGAAGAGCCGATGCGTGCCTATGACCGCGTGCATTTGTCCGAGTACTTCACCGGCCGCGATGCCGAGTCGCTGGCGTTATCCGACGCGGCGTTGTACCAGACGCCGGGGGTGACCTTGCACCTTGGCGTGCAAGTGCTGGACATCGACCGCACCCAGCGCCAGGTGGTCACCGCCCAGGGCCGCGTGACCTACGACAAACTGGTGCTGGCCACCGGTTCGTACCCGTTTGTGCCGCCCATCGAAGGCGCCGAAGGTGACTCGCGCCTGGTGTACCGCACCCTGCAAGACCTAGACGCCATTCGTGCCGCCGCTGCCAATGCGCGGCGCGGCGTGGTGGTCGGCGGTGGATTGCTCGGCCTGGAGGCGGCCAACGCCCTTAAAAGCCTCGGCCTGGAAGCCCATGTGGTGGAATTCGCGCCGCGCCTGATGCCGGTGCAACTGGATGACTTCGGCGGTTTGGCGCTCAAGGCGCAGATCGAACGGCTGGGCGTCGGCGTGCATTTGTCCCGTGCCACGCAATCGATCAGCGCCGGTGAGCAATACCGCTATCGCATGAATTTCGCCAACGACGAATTTCTGGAAACCGACCTTATCGTGTTTTCCGCCGGTATCCGCGCCCAGGACGCCCTGGCGCGCCAGGCCGGGCTGGAAATCGGTCCGCGCGGCGGGGTGGCGATCAACGACGAATGCCAGAGCTGCGACCCGCATATCTATGCAATCGGCGAGTGTGCCTCGTGGAACGGCAGGCTGTTCGGCCTGGTTGCGCCCGGCTACCAGATGGCCCGTGGCGTGGCGGCGTTGCTGTGCGGGCAGGGCGCCGAGCCGTTTGTAGGCGCGGATATGTCCACCAAGCTCAAGTTGCTTGGCGTGGATGTGGGCTCCATCGGCGATGCTCACGCCCACACACCGGGCGCGCGCAGCTATCAGTTTATCGACGAGGCCACCGCCAGCTACCGCCGCCTGGTGGTGGACGCGGCCGGCAAGCAGGTGATCGGCGCGGTGTTGGTCGGCGACAACAGCTACTACGACACGCTGCTGCAATATCTGCAGAACGGCATCGCCTTGCCGGCCGAGCCCGCCAGCCTGATCCTGCCGTCGTCGGCCGGCGCACCGACCCTCGGCCCTGGTGCGTTGCCGGAATCGGCCACGGTGTGTTCGTGCCACAACGTCACCAAAGGCGCGATCTGTGCGGCCATCGATGGCGGCTGCGGCGACCTCGGCGTGCTCAAGGCGCAGACCAAAGCCTGCACCGGCTGCGGTGGCTGCGCCGGGCTGCTTAAGCAGGTGTTCGAACATGAGCTGGTGGCCCGTGGCGTCAGTGTCGACAAGAGTCTGTGCGAACACTTCGCCTATACCCGCCAGGAGTTGTACGCCCTGGTGCGCGTGGAGGGGGTGATCACGTTCGACGAACTGCTGGCCAAACATGGCCGTGGCCACACCGGTTGCGATGTGTGCAAACCGGCGGTGGGCTCGATCCTGGCATCGTGCTGGAACCAGCCGATCATGGACCCGTCGCTGGTGCCGTTGCAGGACACCAACGACACGTTCATGGCCAATATGCAGAAGAACGGCACCTACTCGGTGGTGCCACGGATTCCGGGGGGCGAGATCACTGCTGAGAAGCTGATCGTGATCGGCGAGGTGGCGAAGAAATACAACCTCTATACCAAGATCACCGGTGGCCAGCGCATCGACCTGTTCGGCGCGCAACTGCACGAACTGCCGGATATCTGGGGCGAGTTGATCGCCGCCGGTTTCGAGACGGGGCATGCGTATGGCAAGTCCACGCGTACGGTCAAATCCTGCGTCGGCAGCACCTGGTGCCGTTACGGCGTGCAAGACAGCGTGAAAATGGCGCTGCTGATCGAGGACCGCTACAAGGGCCTGCGCTCGCCGCACAAGCTCAAGTTCGCGGTGTCCGGCTGCACCCGCGAATGCGCCGAAGCCCAGAGCAAGGACGTGGGCGTGATCGCCACCGAGAAGGGCTGGAACCTCTACATCGCCGGCAACGGCGGCATGCGCCCGCGCCATGCCGAACTGTTCGCCACCGACCTCGACGACGCCACGCTGATCCGCTACATCGACCGTTTCCTGATGTTCTACATCCGCACCGCCGACAAGCTGCAACGCACTTCGGTCTGGCGCGAAAGCCTGGAAGGCGGGCTGGATTTCCTCAAGGACGTGATCCTGCACGACAGCCTGGGTTTGGGCGCCGAGCTGGAAGCGCAGATGCAACTGGTGGTCGACCGCTATGAATGCGAATGGGCCAACGCCCTCAAGGACCCGGAAAAACTCAAACGCTTCCGCACCTTCGTCAACGACAAGCGCCCAGACCCGGACATCCACTTCGTCCAGGAACGCGGCCAGCGCCGCCCGATCATGGCCGCCGAACTCAACTTGATTGCTGTCACCGAGGAGCTTGCCTGATGAGCCAGTCCAATACCCAACGCACACTTGCCATTTGGAAAAACGTCTGCCATGAACGCGACCTGGTCCGCAATTCCGGCGTGGTGGTGTGGCTTGATGGCGCGCAAGTCGCGCTGTTCTACCTGCCTGACGCCGAAGCGCAGACGCTCTACGCCATCGACAACCACGACCCGGAGTCCGGCGCCAACGTGATCGGCCGTGGCCTGGTGGGCAACATCAAGGGCGAGCTGGTGGTGGCCGCGCCGATCTACAAACAGCATTACCGCTTGCAGGACGGCCAGTGCCTGGAAACCCCGCACCAACGCCTGCGGGTATGGCCGGCGCGGTTGAAGGGTGGGGTGGTGGAGGTGCAAGTGTCCTGCTGAATCCGGAGCTACACAGAGCCCAATGTGGGAGGGGGCTTGCCCCCGATCAGGTTGTTTCAGTCATGGATAAGCCAGCTGACACGCCGCCATCGGGGGCAAGCCCCCTCCCACAGTTTTTATCTGCATCTGGCTTGATGCTGGGCGGAGCTGGACTGCTGCAAACCTAGCCTTTGAAACGCAATGAGCCCAGACAGCACAGAACCCAATGTGGGAGGGGGCTTGCCCCCGATCAGGTTGTTTCAGTCATGGATAAGCCAGCTGACACGCCGCCATCGGGGGCAAGCCCCCTCCCACAGTTTTTATCTGCATCTGGCTTGGTGCTGGGCGGAGCTGGACTGCTGCAAACCTGGCCTTTGAAACGCAATGAGCCCAGACAGCACAGAGCCGAATGTGGGACGGGGCTTGCCCCCGATCAGGCTGGCTCAGTAATGGATAAGCCAACTGACACGCCGCCATCGGGGGCAAGACCCCTCCCACAGTTTTATCTGTGCCGGGTTTGAGTCGGGGTGGAGCTGGACTGCTGCAAACCTAGCCTTTGAAACGCAATGAGCCCAGACAGCACAGAGCCCAATGTGGGAGGGGGCTT
>NZ_JAEILC010000058.1:0-5004 GCF_016307435.1 Pseudomonas sp. S4_EA_1b
CAGTCATGGCGTTGATTTTTACACCGGTACTTCTTGTGGTGTCTCCACCGGCACCAGTCGGCGGCGTGCCAAGGTTAATTTCTTGTCTTGCCATTTTTAAATTCTCTCCACCTTTCTTAAATGACTGGCTTCGCAAAAACCACGGGCACAAACAGAGACATGACGTTTGAAACACCAACGGTAAACATCACTATCCGATTATTTGCGTAGTCCCAAGTGCAGTACAGTTTCGCCGTACGAATATTCGCCCCACTTACATCCATACCGATGTTATTTATCATCATGTAATCGCCTGTATTTAAAGGCGAGGCTGCGGAAAAGTTAATCTGTGTTGTGCCCTGCCCCGTCGAACTTGAGCCTATGAACGTCCAGCTCGAAATGGTTCGGGTGAACTGCGCGCAAGGTGTGCCGCTGTCAAACAGAAGCTTGGAGTTTCCATCCCAGAGACGGAAGCCGTATTTTGCTGTCGGCTGCGACAAAAACGCGGCAGCGAAGTATTTGCCAGATCCTCCGCCTACAAATGAAAAACCAGTCCAGTTCCCTGCGCTTCCGTTGATCCTCGCATAGCTCAGTGTGAAAGATCCGTTTGGTCGGATGAATACAAGCGGCGGTTCCTGAGAAGTAATAGGAGTCGGAAAATTGATCGGCCCGCTATAGTCGCCACGATGGAGCACGACCAAGCGGGAAAACTCAGAATCCAAAACAACAGTATTATCGTTGTTTGTGAACTGCATTCCATAGCTCATTACTTGTACCTCATAACCAATAATCTCTGGGTTGAGATTGCAGGAGCAGGAGATGCACTACTTGCGATATTTCGGTTAATGAACCAAACCCTCACCAGCCCGCTTAAGACCTCCGGCTCTTGCTGTACCGCGTTAAGATCTTGCGAACTTTGATCGGCGGGATATGGAGATACAGGAATACAAACGGCATTACAACTTGCGGGATCGCAACCGGAAACTGTTATATCCAGATAGTTAGCGCCTGCCGGTCTAGTAACTAAACCAGAATATATAACCCTGACTGTGAACGAGGTCTCATCCAACTCTAGGAGGCCTGTAGGCCCCCACACTCTAGCGCCGAAACTCATGCGTCGAGATCTCCCCACTGATAACGCTTGACGCCAGCCGCATCGAACACCTTGCCGCCACGGTTGTTTATGACCTGGCGAGCCTGGCCCCCGAACGAACCGTTGATTTCAAACGTCCCATCGAAGAAAAGCTTCCACCCCGTCTGGCCCGCGACATAGTTGTTCGACTGGATGTAGTTGCCGATCTTGGCGTTGGTGATAGTGCCGTCCTGGATGAATGCAGACTTGATGAAGGTCTGCCCGCCCTGTACAGCGAAAGGCACCGTGCCGGCCTGCCCAATGGCGAAACGGTCGGCATCGATGACGAACTGCGTCTGCAAACCGCCTGGCCCATTCTCCAGGCCCAGGCCGATCCCGGCGTACTTGTATAAGCCGGTGGCGGTTTCGTACTGCATTCGCACCGACCAGTTCGCCGTAACCTTGCCGTTCACGGTTTGGATCGCAGTAGTGTTGGTCTGAATCGCCAGAGAGTTGCCGCCGACCGTGGTTTTTACCGTTTCGATGCTGGACGACAGAGCGCCGTCGGCATTGATGCGTGCAGTTTGCTCGCTGACGATCGCGGCAGCGTTAGCCGCAACGCTGGCCTCCACCACATCCGTGCGCTGGCCCTGTGCCAGGTCGCCCTCAATGAGTGCGGACTGTGTTGACCAGACCCCGACGTAGCTAGCTTCCGACCCCATCAGCGCACTGTCGTCACCCTGAAGCGGCGGGTTGACCTGCAGGTAAATGCCGTCGACCCGCTGCGCCGTGGTGGTTACCTTTCCATCAAGCGTGGTCACCGTGGCCTTGAGGGTACTCAGCCCGCTGGCCGTTGCGGTGACGCCGGTGACAGGATCGTTCACCGTGGTCTTCACCGCGTTCAGCTGCGAGGCCTGGGCGGTGATGTCCTGGCCGTGCTGGTTAATCGTCGCCGAGTTCTGCTGAACCTGGGTCACTAGAGCGTTGACCGTCTGCGTGACTGTGCCGATGTCGGTCCAATAGGTGGCGTTCGGCGGCGGGTTGTTCGCCGGCACCGCGCCATTGGCCTGGTACAGGTGCTGGCCCACGCGAACGATTTCGTTCAGCGCGTACGCCTTGGATGGCACGTACTCCAGCGCATCCACCACCTCCCCGATCAGCTGCTCCAGCTCATCCTTGGCCGCGTCAATGCGACCGTTCACCGAGCCTGGCCCGTTTCCGTCGATCAGGTCGATTCGATCCTTCAGGTGCTGACCAAGGGCGGTTTCGTCAATCTGCCCTTTGATCTGCTCAAGGATCGGCCCAGCATCCGAGCTGGCCTGGCCCATAACGCCATTCACAACCGGATAGAACGGCCCGATGTTGCCGGTGCGGTCCACCAAGCGCGCCCAGAAGAACAGGGTTGCGCCCGCCAGCAGCGACTGCATGCGGTAATCGGCCTGCGGATACGCCAGGTCGGCCAACTTGGTCGCCGCCGCCAGGTTGTTCGCCGGGCCATACCACAATTCCGTGCGCTGGGTATCCTCGGCACCGGCAGGGAAGCCCCACTTGATGCCGATGCCGAACAGTTCGCTGGTGGTGGTCAGGAACGACACCGCCGGCGGCAACCCGACCTTTCCTTCCAGATTGGTTAGGTTGGAGTTCTTCCAGATCGAGGAAATCTCGAAGGCGCTGACCGACCGCACGCGCGCCAGGTAGGCGCCCGAGTAAATGCCGGTGACGTCAACGCTCGTTGAGCCCGTGCGCTGCACCTTGATCCAGTTTCCGTTGTCCTTGCGCCACTCCACGTCGTACGCCACGGCACCGGTAACGGCTGGCCACGAGATGTTCATGGTGCTGATGGCCAGGCCCTGGTCGATCGATACGTTCGAAGTAATGGTCACGCTGGCCGGCGCCGGAACCACGGTGATTGGGATCACGCTGATTGGGCGTTCTTCCAGGCGCGCGCCGGTGTCGATGCTGGGAAACTTACTTGGCTCGTACTGCAAGGCGCTGATGTCGTAATCGCCCTCAGGCGTACGTGCGGTCCTCATCACTCTATATAGAGGGATTGCCAGGTCGTCCGCATCGATCGCCCACTGAAGCTGTTCAGCAGGCGCCTCGCTGTAGGCTACGGTCACGGTTACGTTGCGGCCGCTCACACTCTCTACGGTGCGCCCTTCTGCGTGCCCGCCTGGGAGGTTGATCACCAGCCGGTCGCCAGCCTTGGCCATGGTGTCGCGATCCAGGGTGATGACCTTGCCCGCCGCCGCCGCGATTCGCCCACCGATCTCCCGGCCAGCCAGCAGCGAGTCGGCAACAGGGATAATGAACCCTGGCAGCGGGATGCGGCCTTCCATGCCGGTCCTGAAGCTGATGGTGCGGTCCTGGTTATTGCTCAGTACCAGCCATTTAGCGCGGCGCTGGGCCTCGGATACACGAGTGCAGCCTATTGCACTGATCTCCGTCGGCTTGTCGCCCAGGCGACGCTGGAGCGGCAGGTCGGAATAGACCGTGACGTCGGTGTCGTAGTTGTTCAGCGGGTTGTCGTAGCTGACCAGGCAGCGAGTGAAGCGGGTTTTCGCCGAGGCGCTGCCGTAGGATATTTTGCCGTCGATTACGTTGGACCGGGTGAAGACGTAATCGATGTCCTGCGCCCGAGGCATATCAGCCTGCATGACCAGCTGGCCCTGGGCCCAGTACGTCATGCCGCGATAGATGCCGGCGATGTCGCGCAGCAATGACCAGGCGTCGGCCTTGCCCTGCAGGTTCATGTCGCACAGAAAGCGCGGCTCCACGCCGTCGGCACCATTGGGCACCATCTGGTCGCAGTACTGCGCGATGCGGTACAGCTCCCACTTGTCCACCATCCACGGCTTAATGCGGCGGCCCAGGCCGAAACGGTCCTGGGTGCAGATTCCATAGGTGATCCAGGCTGGGTTATTTGTCCAGGCCTCCTTCATGGTGCCGTCCCAGGCGCCGGTATAGGTGCGCGCCACAGGGTCGTAGTTGCTCGGCACCTGCCAGCGCCGGGCCTTGCACTTCACCGTGACGGCCGGGATGTTGGTGAACTGCTCGGCGTCGAACTCGACGAACAGCAGCGCGGTGTTTGGGTAGCGCAGCTTGGCGTCGATCACCTGGGTGTAGCCGGCGATGAAGAGGCTGTCTGCGACCTTGTCGGTATTCTGGTTTGGTGTGATGCGGCGAACACGGATCAGCCAGCCACTGGTTGCCGGCGGCAGGTCAACGCGCAAGGAGCGCTCGTAGCGCGTAGTGGTCTTGCCGGTCATGGCGCCGACCAATACCTCCTGATAGGCCCCACCGTCAGTGGCCACATCCACAGCGTACTGGATGCTGTAACCACCAATATTCCCTTCGCTGTCCTGGCTCGCAAGCCGGGGCGTGGCCAGGCGGATGCGAGCCGCCGACAGCTGCAGGTTGGTCAGTGACTGAACCCACGGCGTGCCGCTGCGCAGCTCGATATTCAGCGAGGTCTCGTTGTCGACAGACGGGATGCCCGGAATGTAGGTCTGCTCCACAGAGCCCGGCCGCCAGTCCCACTTCACGTTGGTGAAGTTGAAATTGCCACCGGCATCCTGAATCGGGGTGTTGTCGAGGAAGATGTCGCGCGCGGTGGGCGTGCCGTCGAATTCACCCTCGCCTACGGCGATCAGGATCTTGGCCACGTTGGTGGAGCGCAGGCTGTCGGGCGCCTCTACTGGCGACTTGGGTTTGCTCTCACCGCCTTTGGCACCATGAATATCCAGCTTTTGTGCTGCGCCCATGCTTTCCTCCAGGCAATAAAAAACCGGCTCATGGCCGGCTTGTTTCGTGCGTTACGCCTACGTTTTGTCTTCGGCGTAAATCGATGCAGAGATGATTGCCCCGCCCCATCGGCGGTCACCGATGCAGATCGGGACGGGGTTGCCGCTGGCCGTGGTGTTCTTTGCGCTGCCGAATGCATAGCTGGGCAT
>NZ_JAEILC010000059.1:0-5028 GCF_016307435.1 Pseudomonas sp. S4_EA_1b
ATGCCCAGCTATGCATTCGGTAGCGCAAAGAACACCACGGCCAGCGGCAACCCCGTCCCGATCTGCATAGGTGACCGCCGATGGGGCGGGGCGATTATCTCGGCATCGATCTACGCCGAAGACAAGACATAACCACGACGCATCGAGCAAGCCGGCCATGAGCCGGTTTTTTATTGCCTGGAGGAAAGCATGGGCGCAGCACAGAAGCTGGAAATTCACGGTGCCAAAGGCGGCGAGAGCAAGCCCAAGTCGCCAGTAGAGGCGCCCGACAGCTTGCGCTCCACCAACGTGGCCAAGATCCTGATCGCCGTAGGCGAGGGTGAATTCGACGGCACGCCCACCGCGCGCGACATCTTCCTCGACAACACTCCTATCCAGGACGCCAGCGGCAATTTCAACTTCACCAACGTGAAGTGGGACTGGCGGCCGGGCTCTGTGGAGCAGACCTACATTCCGGGCATTCCGTCTGTCGATAACGAGACCTCGCTGAATATCGAGTTACGCAGCGGCACGCCGTGGGTTCAGTCGCTGACCAACCTGCAACTGTCGGCGGCTCGCATCCGCCTGGCCACGCCGCGACTGGCGAGCCAGGACGCAGAAGGGAACATTGGTGGTTACAGCATCCAGTATGCCGTCGATGTGGCCACCGACGGTGGGGCCTATCAGGAAGTATTGGTCGGCGCCATGACCGGCAAGACCACTACGCGCTACGAGCGCTCCTTGCGCGTTGACCTGCCGCCGGCAACCAGTGGCTGGCTTATCCGTGTTCGCCGCATCACACCAAACCAGAATACCGACAAGATCGCAGACAGCCTCTTCATCGCCGGCTACACCCAGGTGATCGACGCCAAGCTGCGCTACCCAAACACCGCTCTGCTGTTCGTCGAGTTCGACGCCGAGCAGTTCACCAATATCCCGGCCGTCACCGTTAAGTGCAAGGCACGCCGCTGGCAGGTGCCGAGCAACTACGACCCGGTGGCGCGCACCTATACCGGCGCCTGGGACGGCACCATGAAGGAGGCCTGGACGAATAACCCGGCCTGGATCACCTACGGAATCTGCACCCAGGATCGTTTCGGCCTGGGCCGGCGCATCAAGCCCTGGATGGTGGACAAGTGGGAGCTGTATCGCATCGCACAGTACTGCGACCAGATGGTGCCCAATGGTGCTGACGGCGTGGAGGCGCGCTTTCTGTGCGACATGAACCTGCAGGGCAAGGCCGACGCCTGGTCACTGCTGCGCGACATCGCCGGCATCTATCGCGGGATGACGTACTGGGCCCAGGGCCAGCTGGTCATGCAGGCTGATATGCCTCGGGCGCAGGACATCGATTACGTCTTCACCCGGTCCAACGTCATCGACGGCAAAATCTCCTACGGCAGCGCCTCGGCGAAAACCCGCTTCACTCGCTGCCTGGTCAGCTACGACAACCCGCTGAACAACTACGACACCGACGTCACGGTCTATTCCGACCTGTCGCTCCAGCGCCGCCTGGGCGACAAGCCGACGGAGATCAGTGCGATAGGCTGCACTCGGGCATCCGAGGCCCAGCGCCGCGCTAAATGGCTGGTGCTGAGCAATAACCAGGACCGCACCATCAGCTTCAGGACCGGCATGGAAGGCCGCATCCCGCTGCCAGGCTTCATTATCCCTGTTGCCGACTCGCTGCTTGCTGGCCGGGAGATCGGTGGGCGCATTGCGGCGGCGGCGGGCAAGGTCATCACCCTGGACCGCGACACCATGGCCAAGGCCGGCGACCGCCTGGTGATCAACCTCCCCGGCGGGCATGCAGAAGGGCGCACCGTGGAGAGCGTGAGCGGCCGCAACGTAACCGTGACCGTAGCCTACAGCGAGGCGCCGGCTGCACAGCTTCAGTGGGCGATCGACGCGGATGACCTGGCAATCCCTCTATATAGAGTTATGAGGACGGCCCGGACGCCTGAGGGCGATTACGACATCAGCGCCTTGCAGTACGAGCCAAGCAAGTTCGCGAGCATCGACACCGGCGCGCGACTGGAAGAGCGCCCAATCAGCGTGATCCCAATCACCGTGGTTCCGGCTCCGGCAAGCGTGGCTATTACTTCGAACGTATCGATCGACCAGGGCCTGGCCATCAGCACCATGAACATCTCGTGGCCCGCCGTTACCGGTGCAGTCGCGTATGACGTGGAGTGGCGTAAGGACAGCGGCAACTGGATCAAGGTGCAGCGCACGGGCTCAACGAGCGTTGACGTCACCGGCATTTACTCGGGCGCCTACATGGCCCGGGCTCGCTCTGTGAGCGCCTTCGAAATTTCCTCGATCTGGCAAAACTCAATCCTCACCAATCTGGAAGGAAAGGTCGGGTTGCCGCCGGCGGTGTCGTTCCTGACCACCACCAGCGAGCTGTTCGGGATCAGCATCAAGTGGGGCTTCCCCGCCGGTGCTGAGGATACCCAGCGCACGGAATTGTGGTATGGCCCGGCGAACAACCTGGCGGCGGCGACCAAACTCGCAGACCTGGCGTACCCGCAGGCCGATTACCGCATGCAGTCGCTGCTGGCTGGCGCAACCCTGTTCTTCTGGGCGCGCCTGGTGGACCGCACCGGCAACATTGGGCCGTTCTACCCGGTGGTCAATGGAGTTATGGGCCAGGCCAGTTCGGATGCTGGGCCGATCCTTGAGCAGATCAAAGGGCAGATTGACGAAACCGCCCTGGGCCAGCACCTGAAGGACCGGATCGACCTGATCGACGGAAACGGGCCAGGCTCGGTGAACGGTCGCATTGACGCGGCCAAGGATGAGCTGGAGCAGCTGATCGGGGAAGTGGTGGATGCGCTGGAGTACGTGCCGTCTAAGGCGTACGTGCTCAACGACATCGTTCGCGTGGGCCAGCACCTGTACCAGGCCAACGGCGCGGTGCCGGCGAACAACCCGCCACCGAACGCCACCTATTGGACCGACATTGGCACAGTCACACAGACTGTCAACGCCCTGGTGACCCAAGTTCAGCAGAACTCGGCGACGATTAGCCAGCACGGCCAGGACATCACCGCCCAGGCCTCGCAGCTGAACGCGGTGAAGACCACGGTGAACGATCCTGTCACCGGCGTAACCGCCACGGCCAGCGGGCTTAGCACGCTCAAGACATCGGTGACCACGCTCGACAACAAGGTCACCACCACGGCGCAGCGGGTGGACGGCATTTACCTGCAGGTCAACCCGCCGCTTCAGGGTGACGACAGCGCGCTGATGGGCTCGGAGGCCAGCTACGTCGGTGTCTGGTCCACGCAGTCCGCTCTCATTGAGGGCGACCTGGCACAAGGCCAGCGCACGGACGCGGTGGAGGCCAGCGTTGCGGCTAACGCTGCGGCGATCGTGAGCGAGCAAACTGCACGCATCAATGCCGACGGCGCCCTGTCGTCCAGTATCGAGACGGTAAAAACGTCCGTGAACGGCAACTCTCTGGCGATTCAGACCAACACCACTGCGATCCAAACCGTGAACGGCAAGGTTACGGCGAACTGGTCGGTGCGAATGCAGTACGAAACCGCCACCGGCCTCTACAAGTACGCCGGTATCGGGCTGGGCCTGGAGAACGGGCCGGGCGGCTTGCAATCGCAGTTCATTATCGACGCCGACCGGTTCGCCATTGGCCAGGCCGGCACCGTGCCTTTTGCGGTGACCGGTGGGCAAACGTTCATCAAGGCCGCGTTCATCCAGGACGGCACGATCACCAACGCGAAAATCGGGGCTTACATCAGTTCGACCAACTACATCGCGGGCCAGCAAGGATGGATCCTAAACAAGGACGGCACGTTTGAGATTAACGGGGTCGTCCCTGGACAAGGTCGCTCGATTATGACGAATCGGTCGTTGCGTTTCTGGGATGTGAACAACGTCAAAAGGGTGCAGATCGGAGATCTAACAGAATGAGTTCGGGAGTACGCTTATGGGGGGCGACTGGCCTCCTAGAACTGGATGAGACATCGTTTACGGTTGGTGTCACGTATTCCGTAATAGTTTCAAAGTCGAACTCTTCGGGAAGGACTCAGTTTATATCCATACCGGGGGTAGATCCAGCAACGCATTCGGCAGTATGTATTCCTATTGCTGCATATGACACTAACGCACAAAGCAACAGCTCTATTCAATACACGCCGATAGTATCAGCTGGAGGGGTGACTATTTATTTCGGCAGCCCGGCAGCAAACACAGGGCCTGTTGGTACTAGTAATCAAAGGTTGTTAGTTATGAGGTTCAGATAATGACGTATGGAGCCTCATTCAAAAATAATAGCGATATCGTCACGATAGATTCTGAGTTTTCAAGGCTTGTTGTGCTTGAAAAAGGAACTTGGAGCGGAACCGGCGCGGGTGTTTTCGTTCCATTTGCGAAAACTGTCACTACCAGTGAGCCCCCGCTAGTGTTTGTAAGGCCAAGTCAGTCGAACCTGCTGTGCTTCTGCTTGATACAGGGAAGCTCAGGGGCTTGGACAGGATTTTCCTTTAGCGGGATTGTAGGAACTGCAACATCAGGAGCATGGTTTTCTGCTGCGTTCATGTCCCAACCTACAGCAAGCTATGGCCTGAGATTGTGGGATGGATCTGCAAAGCTTCTCTTTGACAACGGTACCCCCTGCGCACAGTTTACAAGATCTATTTCATCGTGGACTTATCTTGGCGCGACTCAAACTAGTCAAGGGGTATATAGGTACAGCTGGACCGCACCCTCAAGCTTGTCTAGCGGGGATTATATGATGCTTAACAATGTTGCCATGGATATGGCTGGCGTCGTATCAAGGCAGGGGAATATGTACGCAGTTTGGGAATACCAAAACAACAGGCTAGTAATGCAGGCCGTAGGCATAGATTTACCTAGCGCGTTCTACATGCCCGTTGTTTTTGCAAAGCCGGTTGCGTAGTTACCATATAGAATTTAGGAGTTTAATACGTATGGCAAGACAAGATATAAACCTCGGTACGGCACCAACCGGTGCCGGCGGAGACACCACAAGAAGTACCGGTGCAAAAATCAACGCCATGACTG